>CADAXR010000112.1 GCA_902791945.1 uncultured Bacteroidia bacterium | reverse complement strand
CAGGTTGAGGAAGTGGGCGTTGGTCTTGTCGTTGAGCCCGAAGGAGCGGACGGCGCCGCGGGCTTCGCTGCGGCGGATCGCGCCCTTGATGTCAAGCAGGGCCCGAGGCTCCGGCTCGCCGGGAATCTTTGAATCCACAAGCGCCTTGACCTCGTCGAATTTGTCGGCGAAGCCAAGCTGGTAGGCGCAGTCCATGTGCTGGAGGACGACGTCGTCGTGGACGGCGACGTTGCCGGAAGTCTCATAGGCGACGTGGACATTGTGGCCCTGCGAGACGAGGCGGATGAAAGTACCTCCCATGGAGATCACATCGTCGTCCGGGTGGGGCGAGAAAATGAGGACCGTCTTCGGATAAGGCTTTGCACTGACCGGACGGGTGCTGTCGTCGGCATTGGGTTTGCCGCCGGGCCAACCGGTGATCGTGTGTTGCAGGTCGTTGAATACGTCGATATTGATCTTGTGGAACGGACCGTATTTTTCTATCAGTTCTCCGAGATTGTTCTCAAGATAATCCTTTTCAGTGAGCTTGAGGATGGGTTTGTGGACCTTCTGGCAGAGCCATACGACGGCGCCGCGGATAAATTTCTTGCTCCAGGTGCAGGGACCGACAAGCCAGGGGGCGACCACCCTTGTGAGGAGGCTCGCCGCCGTCTCGTCCACGAAGAAAGAGACATTGTCGTGCTTCTGGAGAAGGGAGGCGGGACACGCCTCGGTCGGCTCGCCCTCGACTATGTCGCGGACGGCTTCCGCCTTGCCTTCGCCCCAGGCCATAAGGACTATCTGCTTTGCTGAAAGCATCGTGCCGATGCCGATGGTTATTGCAGCGGCGGGAGTTGCGGCGATGTCGCCGTTGAAATTGCGCGCCTGCCTCTTGCGCGAAGAGTACGAAAGGCGGACCGTACGGGTCCTGCTGTTCTCGCGGGAGCCGGCCTCGTTGAAGCCGACCTGTCCCTGCTCGCCCACTCCGATGACGAGGAGGTCGAGCCCGCGGGCTATCTCGTCAAAGGAGGCGCAGTAGCGCGACACTTCCTTCTGCGGCACGCTTCCGTCGGGGATGAAAATGTTCCCGGCGGGGATGTCCACTTTGTCCAGGAGGGACTCGTGGAGCCTGTGGTTGCGGCTCTGGCGGTCAGTCCCGGAGCACGGATAATATTCATCTATGGAAACTATCTCAACGTTTTTGAACGAGACCTTGCCCGCGGCATAACGGCGGGCCAGTTCGTTGTAAAGCGACGTCGGGGTCGAGCCTGTGGTGAGGCCGAGGCGGAACTTGCGGCCGCCGGCGTCATTGATGGAGTTGGTCACGATGTCGGCGATGGCGTAGCTGGCCTTGCGCGACTCGTCGTAGATTTTGGCTTTGATCCTTTCGAATCCGTGGAGAATGCCGTCGGGCAGCCCTTCTTCGATGAGCCCCCCGTCCTTCGGAAGAGTGAAATGCTTCATACCGTCAGTTTTGTTGAACGCAATTCACAAATATAAGAAAAATCCGAAAGATTTCTCCGCTTCGGTCGAAATGACAGGCTTAAAACTGGAAATAGATGAAGGACTGCAGATCGGCCGTGATGAACTGGTAGCAGATAAAGATGGCGGCGAATACGGCAAGAGCCATGACCGGGAGGGGCATGCGGGCGAACCAGAGGCGGTAGCGGCGCTTGAAGCGCTCGGGGAGCCAGTGAATGACGAGGCCCGCGACGATGAGGAGGAAGACGGCGCGGTATTCCCACATCATGGCCGGGACCTTGGAGAGATCCCAGGCGGAGCCGATCTGGTTTACCATGTTGCGGGCTGTCGCCCAGGCGGTCTCGTTGGCCTCGGCGGGGTCGAGGTTGGAGCCGCTGCGGAAGAAAAGGCGGGTGAAAGTGATGAATACGAAGGTCTGGAAGACGGCCCAGGCCGTGGAGAGCCACTTGAACTCCCATTTTGCGCCTGTCGCATGATAGGCGGCGTGGACGAGCGCGCCGGCCGTCGTGACGAGCATCCAGACGAAGAATAGGTTCCATGCGGGAGCCGGGAAGAACTTCGCAAGGAGCCACAGGACAAGCGTCACGCCGGCGGCGACGGCCGTGCGGACATAGACGTTCCAGCTGCTCCAGAACTTGTAGATGATCATGCCGATGCCGTTGAGTCCGCCCCAGATCATGAAGTTCCAGCTCGCGCCGTGCCAGAGGCCGCCGAGGAGCATCGTGTTCATCGAGTTGATGTTGGTCACGATCTTGCGCCTGGCATCCGGCCTTACAGCCGCCCATGTGCCGACCGCAATCGCTATGACGGCTACGGCCGCAGCCACCCAGACGCTGCCGGAAAGGAATATGGCGATGAGCGCTATGGCGCCTATGCATATCCAGGTCCCGGGAGTGGCGTTGCGGTTGCCTCCGAGGGGGATGTAGAGGTAGTCCTTGAGCCAGTTGGAAAGGGACATGTGCCACCGCTTCCAGAACTCGGGGGCGCTGCGGGCCTTGTAAGGCGAGTTGAAGTTTTTCGGAAGGTAGAAGCCCATGAGGAGGGCGACGCCGATAGCGATGTCGGTGTATCCGGAGAAGTCGGCGTAGACCTGGAGGGAATAGCCGAACAGTGCCATCAGGTTCTCGAATCCGCTGAACATAAGGGGATTCTCGAAGACGCGGTCGCAGAAGTTGACGGCGATGTAATCGGACAGGATGAGTTTCTTCGCAAGGCCGTTGAGTATCCAGAAGACGGCGATGCCGAACCAGTTGCGGCTGAGTGAATAGGGTTTGTGGAGCTGGCTGACGAACTCAGTCGCACGGACGATGGGGCCGGCGACGAGCTGGGGGAAGAAGGTCAGGTAGAACCCGAAATCGAGGAACCCCCGCACCGGCTCTATCCTCCCCTTCCGGACATCCACGATGTAGCTGATGGCCTGGAAGGTAAAGAAGGATATACCGACAGGGAGGAATATGCTCCCGACGTCGAAAGCGCCGCTGGCGGAGAAGCCGTTGCCGATGTAGGCGAATATGTCAAAGACCTCAAAGTGGGTCCCGAAAAGCCCGTTGACAAGGTCGGTTATGAAGTACGCGTACTTGAAATAGGCCAGGAGGGACAGGTCCACCGCCACCCCGCCGATCATCAGCGCCTTTTTGGCGCGGTCGGTCCCGCAGCGCTTTATTCCCAGAGCCGCGAAGTAGTTGAACACTACCGTAAACAGCAGGAGTATAAGGAAAAGGCCGCTTGTCTTGTAATAGAAGAAAAGGCTGGCGGCGAAAAGGAAGGCGTTGCGGAGCAGCACCTTCGAGTGGAAGAGGCTGAAGACGGCGAAGACAAGGGCGAAGAAGGCCCAGAAGTAGAACTGGGTGAACAGCAGCGGATGGGCCTGGTCGAAGGAGAACAGGTCCTTGAAAAACTGCAGTATGACTTCACCGGCCGTCATTTGGCATAGTCGGAATAGACGTCCATAAGGGCGTTGTAGAGCAGGTCTCCGAGAAGGTCGTAGCCTTCGGTCGTGAAATGGACCTTGTCGGAGCGCACTAGATTGTGGAGCTCCCACTCACGCACGGAGCCCATACCGCCCATAAGGTCGTAAAGGTCCCAAAAACCGGACTTGTACTCCTTTGCAAGAGAGCGGAACGCCTCCTCGACGTCGCCGGAGAAGCGGTTCGGCTCACGGCCCTTGAAGTAGCTGTCGTTGTTGGACGTAAAAAGGATTGCGCATCGGGGATTGGCGCTGCGCACCTTCGAGACTATCCTCCTGTAGTTGGAGATGAAGGCCTGGACGTCGAACTCCGTCCCCTGGATGTCATTGATGCCGATGGAAAATATGACAAGATCCGGATTGAGGAGGGCCATGTCGCGCTCGAAATCACGGCACTTGAGGTATGACCACGTACTGGCGCCGTTGACTCCGATTCCGCTTACGGTAAGCCCCTCGGCGGGGGTGTCAAGGTACAGCCCCGTGAGGGAGAAACTCCCCGGGAAGCCCTTGAAGCCGACCCTGACGTACTCCGTGTAGTGTGGAAGGTCGAAATGCCAGCGGGAGCCGTTAAAAACGCCCCTCAGGGTGTCCCTGTCCATAATTATCACGGGATACGTCTCGCCCGAAACCGATGTGCCGAGCACATCGACGCTGCGGAAGGTGAACGAGGGCGACCACTCGCGCGGATTGCGCTCGGTGAGATCGATGAGAATCGTCGCGGAAGGGTCGGAGGTCGAGACCTCGATGCCGCTTACCCCGAGCGGGATCGCCGGATCGGGCTTCAGGCAGCGGGTGAACGTCCAGTTCCCCGTCGCGGAGGAGCAGTAGCTCATCGGGGTGTTCGTCCCTGCCGCGGCATAGGGGAAAACGAGGCCGAAACCGCCGTCGAGGCCATAGCGGAGCGACAGGAGGTTACGGCGGAGCTGGGCGGTCCAGACGCCCGCCTGGACGTGCGAACCGCCGAAATGGACGATGCGCAGGTCTCCGTAGCCACGGCGGACGAGGGTGTCCATTTTGCTGAGAAAAGTGTTGAACTCGGATCCTTTGCCGCCCGGAAACTGCACGATGTTTTTCGAGACGTCGAAGATCCCGTAACGCGGGATCCTCCTGTGGCGCACCTGTCCCGGAAGGGAGGCGGCCACGGCGAGAAAAAGCATCAGTGCGAGGACGGCCTTTCTCATTTACGCATGTAGCTTTCTACCTTCGCGGGAGGAAGGGTCTTACGGAGATTGTAGAAGTCGTAGCAGACGAGAAGCGCCCTGGTGAAGGCCTCGCCTACCTTCTCGGAGCCGAGAGTCGTGAAATGGATGTAGTCCGAACCGGCGTAAGGGGGACGGTGGGCGACCCAGCGGGCCATGGAGTCCTCCCCTCCCATCATGTGGAAGATGTCCCAGAATGCGGCGCCGTTGTCGAGGGCGGTCTTCCTGAGGGACTCGACCATCTCGGGAAGGAGCGGCCAGGTCCGGATGCGCCCGCCGACGGAACGGCCCATATCGGAAGGACCGATGAATATGATCTTCGCCTGCGGAGCCACCCTCTTGAAGTAGCGGATCTGCTCCGCTATCTTCTCGGTGTACTGGTCTATATTCTTCTGCGACTTTGTGACGGGCATGTAGTTGCCGCCGAACTGTAGGATGATGATGCGGGTCCCGTCGAGGGCGAGGCCGCGGCCCATCGCCACAGTGTCTATCCTGGTGAAAATCGTGCCCGAGCAGCCCCTGAGAGGGATATTGTCTACCGCTACGCCCGAAGGACCGTCGGCATAGACGCCATAGATCTCACAGCTGCCGCCGATTACCCTGAGGCCTTCGCCGAAGCGCCCTGCGAGCAGGGACACCCTGGAGAAGCTCCCGGCGAGAGGCTTCACGGAAGACGAGGTCGAAACCCTCATCGAGACATTACCGGCGCCGTAGAGCGTCGTAAGTTGGCACATGGGGCCATAACGCGTGTGCGGTGCGCGCACCGTAGTGGAGTCGCCGTACATCGTGTAATGGGTCATGGCCCCGGAATATGACGCCGAGACCGAAGAGGAGGGCACGTTGGACAGGGCCGGGAACATCCCGGTCCCCGTGCCGCCGAAGCGCTCCTGCAGGCCCTGGCGCAGCACGCTGGAGATGCGGTCCATCTCCAGCTGCGAGTCGCCGTAGTGCTTGACCCTGTAGAGTGCGCTGTCGGAGGCTGCATTTTCGAATGCGGCGAACACGTCGTCGAAGAAGCGGTAGTCGCCGCCCGGCAGGTGGATCCTGTCCGGATTCTCGGTGAGGAACTTCTTGTAGAAGGAGAGCGTGTCATCGACTTCGTCCATGACAAAACTCCCGTCGACGGCCCTGAGGAGAGAGTCCACGTCGATCTTTTTCTCCGCCGCAGCGGCCATGGAGCCTCTCAGCGAAGCGAATTTCAGGCGGACGCCCCCGATCTCAACGCCTTCGGCGGGGAAAACCGCCCAGCCGATGCAGAAGAGGACGAGGACGCCGACGATAAACGACAGGACTTTCCAGGCTTTCATCAGTGGATCATTACAGTGAGGCCGGCCATCACGATGGAGACCATGCTCATCAGTTTGATAAGGATGTTAAGCGAAGGGCCGGAGGTGTCCTTGAAAGGATCGCCGACGGTGTCGCCGACTACGGTCGCGTGGTGGTTCGCGGAACCCTTGCCGCCGAAATTGCCTTCTTCGACATACTTCTTCGCGTTATCCCAGGCACCGCCAGAGTTGGCGAGGAAGATGGCGAGGACGAAGCCCGCACCGAGACCGCCGGCGAGAAGGCCGATAACGCCTGCAGGGCCGAGGATGATGCCGACAAGCATCGGGACGATAATCGCAAGGAGCGAAGGGAAGATCATCTCGTGCTGGGCAGCCTTGGTCGAGATGCGGACGCAGTTGGTGTAGTCGGGACGCTGCTTGCCTTCGAGGATGCCCTTGATCTCGCGGAACTGGCGGCGGATCTCGAGGACCATCTTCTGGGCGGCGCGGCCGACTGCGTTCATCGTGAGACCGCAGAAGAGGAACGCCATCATCGAACCGATGAAGATACCGACGAGGACCTTCGGGTTCATGAGCGATATGTCGTAGTAGTTGACGATGTCGGTGATGCTGGCGCGGACCGTCTCGACGGTCTGGCCGCCGACTTCGATAGTTTTCTTGCCGATGTGGCCGAGGCCGATCTTGATCTCCTCGATGTAGGAGGCAAGGAGAGCGAGGGCCGTAAGGGCGGCGGAACCGATGGCGAAGCCCTTGCCGGTAGCGGCGGTAGTGTTTCCGAGGGCGTCGAGGATGTCGGTCTTCTCACGGACGGAAGGATCGAGCTCGGACATCTGGGCGTTACCGCCGGCGTTGTCGGCGATGGGGCCGTAGGCGTCGGTCGCAAGGGTGATGCCGAGGGTCGAAAGCATGCCGACCGCGGCGATGGAGATGCCGTAGAGGCCGTAGCTGAGGGTCGCGGAGGAGAAGACGAAGTCGCTCGCGAAGCCGTAGGCGAGAAGAATCGCGCAGGCTATCGTCACGACGGGGATCGCGGTCGAGATCATACCGAGGCCGACGCCGCCGATGATAATCGTCGCGGGGCCGGTCTGGGAGCTCTCGGCGAGCTTCTGGGTCGGTTTATAGGAGTGGGAAGTGTAGTACTCGGTCGCCTTGCCGATGATGACGCCGGCGAGAAGGCCGGAGATCACGGAAAGCGAAAGTTTCCACCAGTTGGGGAAACCGAGGACGTAGAACACTCCGAACGAGAGCAGCGCGATAAGGATGGCGCTGAGGTTCGTACCGCGGCTCAGGGAGCCGAGAAGGTCCTTCAGCGAAGCGCCTTCCTTTGTGCGGACCACATATATGCCTACGATGGAAAGAATCACACCGATTGCGGCGATCATCATAGGGGCGAAAATCGCCCTGAGCTGGACGTCCACGCCTTCGGAGAAGAAGGCGGAGGCGCCGAGGGCCATCGTCGCGAGGATGGAGCCGCAGTAGGACTCGTAAAGGTCGGCGCCCATGCCGGCGACGTCGCCGACGTTGTCGCCGACGTTGTCAGCTATGGTCGCAGGGTTGCGGGGGTCGTCCTCAGGGATGTCCTGCTCGACC
>CADAXR010000111.1 GCA_902791945.1 uncultured Bacteroidia bacterium | reverse complement strand
CAGGACACTGCCGGAACTGAATTTCATTGACAACCCTCTGCTCGGATTCCCCGAATTGAGGGTAGAAGACCAGTAATTGCCGGTAGATTCTTTATAGTAGCCGGCATATCCTGGCTTCCGGCACGCTACATCGACGGCGAGGTAGGGCTGGGCTGGACGTTCTGAGCGGCGTTATTAGCGGCGCGCGGCGAGGCGCGCGGCGAGGATGACGAGGGGGTAGAGGCCGAGGCGCGCGGCGAGCTGGACGAGACGGGTGCGGAGCGGCAGATAAGTGTTTTTCAATATGTAGCGGTTCGCCTCGGGATACCACTCTTTCCAGAGGCGGCAGTCTTTTTTATTGCCCGTGAAGAGGAACGGAATCTTGAGGGAAAGCTTGAAGAACGCTATGTACTCCGGCTCGACCTGCCCTTCCAGGGCCGCCAGAACGCGGTCCGCGTTGAAGCGTATGTCCGCGAGGCGGGATTTCTCGACTTCGCTCGAAATGACAGAGGGGGTAGTCGATTTGACAGAAGATGCGGGGCTTGCGGTGAAGGCGGACGGATTGGTCCGCATGTAGTGGTACAGCGGTGCAGGGACGTGGACGACGCGGCTGGCGTGGAGGGCGAGAAGGATCATGGTCATGTCCTCCCCCATGGAGTGCCCGGCGGGGAAAAGGACGCCGGCACGCTCATAGACGCTGCGGGCGACGAGTTTGTTCCAGACGTTGTATTTCATGCGGCCGGAAAGGAAGCCTTCGCGCAGAAGGCGGGCCGGGTCGGTGAACGACGGGTTGTCAAGAATCCTGCATGAGGTCTCCGACTCGAGGAAGAAGTCGCAGTAGGCGAAGTCGGCGCCTGCTTCGGCCGCGGCGCTCCAGAGCCTCTCCAGGGCGTCCTTCTCCAGATAGTCGTCCGAGTCGCAGTGGAAAATGAAATCGCCGGTCGCGGCGGTGAGGCCCGTGTTCCGGGCCGCGGGGAGGCCGCGGTTCACCTCGTGGCGGAGCACCTTCACATCGCGAGAAGGGTACCGCGAGACCACTTCCCGCAGCACCTCCGCACTCCCGTCCGGCGACGCGTCGTCCACAAAAATGAACTCCGCATCCTCCAGCGTCTGCCCCAGAAGCGACTCCGCGCACCGCCCGATGAACGCTTCCACCTTATAAAACGGTATGACAACCGAAACCTTCATGGGCACAAATTTACACAATATTCGGGAAAAGGTGGGAATTTTCGTATCTTAGCGGACTGTTGACAGAAAAGGCGAAGATGAGACTTCTTGTTGTGGCAGACGGTTTCAGGGGCGGCGCGTCGTTCCAGGCGCGGACGCTGGCCTCCCTCCTCGCGGAGAGGGAGGAGGTGGCGCTTATGCTCATAAGGCCGGAGAAGGACATCTATATCGATGTTCCCGGAGTGAAGATAATCCTGCCGGAGTATCCGTTCAAAAGGAGCAGGCTCGGGAAGTTCGTCTCCGAACTGAAGACCCTGCGGCACGCCATAAAGGCGTTCGCGCCGGACAAGGTGCTCTCGTTCCTCAACTCTGTGAGCCCGAAGGTGCTCCTTTCGATGACCGGGATAGGAATCCCCGTCATCGTGAGCGAGAGAAACGACCCCTACGCCGACCGTGCCGCCGGCAAGCCGTTCAACAACTTCCTCTGGTGGCTCTCCTACCACAAGGCCGACCACGTCATCTACCAGTTCGACAATTTCCGCAAGTTCTTCCCCGGCAAATACCGCCAGCGCCGCACCTCCGTCGTCCCGAACATCGTCCTCCCGACGCCGGTAAAGAAAAAGTGGCCCGCCCCGCTGCCGCAGGGGCAGGGACAAGGCCAGAACGGAGGCCAGCAAGGACAAGGGCAGCAGGCGGGGCAAGGCCAGAACGGAGGCCAGCAGGGAGCGGGGCAGCAGCAGGCGGGGCCGGTGAGGCTGATTGCGGTGTCGGCGCTGGCGGAGAGGAAGAGGATCGACAGGCTGCTCAACTACTTCGCGGCGATCCACAGGGCCTGCCCGCAGACGGAGCTCTCCATCTGCGGCGACGGCCCGCTGCGCGACCTGCTGGAGATCCACGCCGAGACTCTCGGCATCAGGGGAAGCGTCAGCTTCGAAGGCAACGTGGACGACGTGCAGAAGCGGATGGCCCGTTCCGACATTTTCCTCATGACCTCCGACCGTGAAGGTTTTCCCAATGCGCTCGTGGAGGCGATGTCCGTCGGACTGCCCTGTGTGATGCTCAAGTGCCACGAGGGCCTTTCCGAGATTATCCGCCACGGCTACGACGGCTATCTTCCGGAAAGCGACGAGTCATTCATCCGTGAAACCATAAGGCTGTGCCGGTCCGAAAAGCTCCGCCGGACCATCGGCGGAAGGGCCGTCGCCGTCGCCGACAAGTTCTCGCCAGAAAAAATCCTGCCGCTCTGGAGAGCGGCCATCGGGCTGAAGGGCGAGGTTGCGGTCATCTTCGAAGAGAACCTGTTCGACCGAAAGGGCGCCTTCAACGCCAAGACGGCGCGCGCCGCCGCCCTCACCTCCCTGGTCCCCTACACCGTCGATACCTACCTTGTCCAGACATTCTACGGCCCAGTCGAGCGCCTGCTGCTCGGCTGGAGAAAATCGACCTCCGGCATAGTAGAAAGGGAAGAGAGGGAGATCAGCAAGATGGACGTCGTGACTATCGACGGGCTCACCGTGCGCATCATCCCCCACCGCTACTCCATCCTGGACCATTTCCTTTTCTACAAGCTCAAACTGCGCCCCGTCTTCTTCCCGCGCTTCCTGAAAAAGTGCGCAGACATTGCTGAAGGCTACAAGGTCGTCACCACCCACTCCCTCGAAGGGGGAATCATCGGTATGGAAGCGCAGAGGCGCTTCGGCATCCCGTTTTTCGTGACATGGCACGGGTCGGACATCCACACGAAGCCGTATAAATACCCCTGCATAAAGGCCCTGACGGCCGAAATTATAAAAAAGGCCGCTCTCAATTTCTTCGTCAGCCAGGACCTTCTCACAAAGTCGGAGAACATCGGCCCCGGCCGGAAGGAAGTGCTCTACAACGCCGCCTCGAAGATATTCTACACAAGGAAAAACGCGAACATCGACTCCATAAAGAAAGGTATGGGGGTCTCCGGCAAAAGGGTAGTAACCTTTGCCGGGAACCTCATCGAGATCAAGAACGCCGACCTCCTCCCCGACATCTTCAAGGCCGTCGCCGCGGCGCGCAGCGACGTCGCCTTCGTGATAGCCGGCGACGGAAAGCTGCTCAACTTTGTGGAAAGCCGGACAAAGGACCTCTTCTGCGTGTTCCTCGGCAGTGTGGAAAAGGAGGAGATGCCGCTCATCCTCAACATGACGGACGTACTCATACTTCCCAGCAAGAACGAGGGCCTGCCTCTCGTCGTGCTGGAAGCCCAGCGCTGCTCCGCCGCCGTTGTCGCCTCCAGGGTCGGCGGCATACCGGAGGTGCTGCCCGACCGGTTCACCGTGATGCCGGGGCCCGAGTTCGTGAAGCGTTTCTCCGACAGGGTCATACAGGTACTTGACAATCCGCCCGCAGCGCACCCCGAAAGGGTCCGCAGCTGGGACGACACCGCCCGCGAAGAGGCGCTTTGCTATGAAGAATATGTTTGAGAAGATCACAAGAAGGCTGATCGAGGAGACGCCCGCAGGAGGGTGGCTCCCTGACGAGTTGTATCTGAAGCTCCAGTTCCGTAGCAGGATGGGCGTGTGGCCGGACCTCAGGCACCCCGTAACCTTCAATGAAAAGATACAGTGGCTCAAACTCCACGACCGCAACCCCCTCTACCCGACCATCGTCGACAAGGTCGCGGTCAAGGAATGGGCCGCCGCGAAAATAGGCCCGGAGCACATAATCCCGACGCTCGCCGTCTGGGACGGCGTGGAGAAAATCGATCCCGCCGCCCTTCCGGAGCGCTTCGTGCTCAAATGCACCCACGACAGCGGGAGCACCGTCATCTGCACCGGCAAGGCCTCCTTCGACCTCGGGGCGGCGAAAAAGCGGCTCGGGGAGAGGCTCGCCCTCGACTACGGCCGCCGCTTCCGCGAGTGGCCCTACAGCGCGGTCCCGCGGCGGATCATCGCGGAGGAATTTCTCGATGACGGCCTGAACGACTACAAATTCTTCTGTTTCGGCGGGACGCCGGAGCTCCTGTTCGTCGCGACGGACAGGAACACTCCCGGAAAGGAGACCTGCTTCGACTTTTTCGACGCCGGCTGGAACCACATTCCGGTACGCAACGGGCACCCGAATGCGGCGGTAACCCCTAAAAAGCCGGAAGGGTTCGGGGAGATGAAGGCCCTCGCCGCGAAGCTTTCCGAGGGCATCCCGTTTGTCCGCGTCGATTTCTACGAGACCGGCGGCCGGGTCTTTTTCGGCGAGATGACCCTCTACCACTGGAGCGGCCTGCGCCCCTTCGATCCGGAATCCTTCGACCGCACTTTCGGTGATATGATTAAACTGCCCTGACCCTATGGATATAGTCATTACCTATGTTGACGGCAACGATCCCCTCTGGCAGGAGGACTTCAGGAAGGCCATAGGCGCGGAGGCGATAGTCAAGCGCTACCGCGACATGGGGACCTTCCCCTACCTTTTCCGCGGGCTGGAAAAGTATATGCCGTTCACAGACAACGTCTTTCTCGTCGTCTCAAGGGAGTCGCAGGTGCCCTCCTGGATCAACCGCGACAGAGTGAAGGTAGTCACCCACGCGGAAATCGTTCCCCCGGAGAAGCTTCCGCTTTTCAACAGCTGCGCAATCGAGCAGTTCCTCCACAGGATTCCCGGCCTCGGCGAACAGTTCATCTATTTCAACGACGACTGCTTTCCCGTCGCGCCGCTCGCCCCGGAAGATTTCTTCCCGGGCGGCAAGGTACGGACTGGTTTCGGCAGACACATCCTTCCGCTTATCGAGTTCAAGAAACAGTGCCTGCGCTCCGACCGCCTCGCAAGGAAGGCGGCGGGGAAGCGGGCCTGCCTCATCTTCGTGAGGCCGCAGCACACCTGCACCCCGATGCTCCGCAGCGCGAGCGCCGAGGCTTACGCCAAGGTGGAGAAGGAACTTCTCGCCACCGTCACGCCGCTCCGCAGCGGCGCCAGCGTGAACCAGTATTTCTACACCGACTACTGCCTTTTCACCGGCCGGGCAGTGATCGACAGGCTTCCGTCCAAATACTTCTCGCTCGGATTTTCCGAGCCGGAAAAGGCTGTAGCCCTCATAGACGACCCCGGGAAGATGAAGCTTATCTGCATCAACGACGCCAAGATTCCGGAGGAGAAATACGAGCGCAGCAGGGGAATGATCCTGGAGGCGTTCGGGAGGCGCTTCCCGGACAAGTCCGGCTTTGAACTGTAAAATTGTTATCTATTCTTATGGATTTTCCAAATGATTCGGAAAGAAGTTGAGTTATAGGTCATCACTTCGATTCAACGGTGTAGTTTGTGGATATATATTGCGCT
>CADAXR010000110.1 GCA_902791945.1 uncultured Bacteroidia bacterium | reverse complement strand
CCTCCGCGCCGGAGGACATCGACAGCCCTCCCGACGGAGTCCGCAGGATCCTCGATGCCGCCGCCGACAATCGTGATGACTCCGTCCTCACTGTCGGCGAGGCCGACCCATCCGGGGACCCTGTCCTCACCGGACACGAGCGTCCCTCCGGCCGAAGGGTCGAAAGTGTTGAGGATGCGTATGCCTATGCCTGCCTCGCGGGCAGGGGCGACGGTCGGTGCGTACAGCACCTTCGCGCCGCCGTCCGCCATCCTGAGGGCGGCGGAGTAGGACATCAGGGGCACCGTCTTCGCCAGCGGCGCCTTCTTCGGGTTCGCCGTCATGATGCCGGGCACGTCGGTCCATATCTCCAGGGAACCGGCGCCGACGGCCGCCGCGTAAAGGGCCGCGCTGTAGTCGGAGCCGCCGCGTCCGAGGGTCGTCACCGAGCCGTCCGGATTGGACGCGATGAACCCGGGGGCGACGAAGACTTCGGCATCATCCGAAACGGCCTTCAGTATGCGGGAATAAGTCTCGGGGACATCCCCCTTGACGACACATTTCCTCGAATCTATCCACTCCGTCCGGAAACCCTCGCAGGAGAGCTTTCGGGCGATAATTCTCGTTGAAAAAAGTTCGCCGAAAGTCACCTTTTCATCCTCGGGCGCGGCGGACATCTCCGCGAAGAGGGCCTCGAAGTCCTTCTCGGCGGCCTCCCTCTGCTCCCCGGTAAAGAGGCGGCTGATAATCCGGAGGTGCCGCGAACGGATTTTCTCAAGCCGCCCGGCGTCTCCGGAAAGGAGAGCGTCGGTACATCCGCTTATGGCCGACGAGACGAGAATCACCTTCCCGCCGGCCGCTTCGGCCTCCACGATGTCGAGCACCCGCGAAATGGCAGTTGCATCCGCGACCGAGGAACCTCCAAATTTCAGAACTTTTGTCATAAGGCTTCAAAGGTAACATAATTTTAGTTAATTTTGTACCGTATGAGTGTACTCTCCATATTCGGATTTATGCAGTTCGGCCTTGCGGACGTGCTGGACATCATTATGGTGGCGCTCGTCATCTTTTTCGTGTTCCGCTGGATACGCGATTCCTCCGCCCTCAACATCTTCCTTGCCCTGATCTTCCTCCTCGTGGTGGAAGTCGTCGTCTCGGCCCTCAACATGAAGATGATGACGGCCCTTATGCACACCATACTCGACGTCGGCGTCATCGCCCTCGTCGTCATATTCCAGCCCGAAATCCGCCACTTCCTCAACCGCATAGGCGGCAATTCCGCCTTCTCGCGGCGCACAAGGGCTATAGTGACGAAGATTTTCGGTGTCAAGGGCAAGGCGATGGACACAAGTTCCGTCAACGAGATTACCGAGGCCTGCCGGACGATGTCCGCGGCCCGCACCGGCGCCCTCATCGTCATCCCCCACGAGACCTCCCTCGACTACATCATCGAGACCGGAGACAGGATCGACGCCGTCGTAAACCGGCGCCTCATCCTCAATCTCTTCTTCAAGAACTCCCCCCTCCACGACGGCGCCATGATCGTCGAAGGGAACAGGATTGTAGCCGCCAGGTGCACCCTTCCCATAACATCTTCGCCCAACCTTCCCCCGAGCTACGGCATGCGCCACAAAGCCGCCGTCGGCATCTCCGAAGAGAGCGACGCCGACGTAATCGTCGTCTCGGAGGAGACCGGCAATATCGTATTCGTCCACGGAGGAGTGGTCACGGAGATTCACAATATCAACGAGCTCAAGCTCTTGATCGGAGCCTCGCTCTCCGGCGAGGCGGAGGAGGCGGTATGAGTACACAGCTGCCAAAAGTAGAGGAGAAACTCGGGTTCGACCGCGTCCGGCGGATGGTCCAGGACCGTTGCATGACGGACTACGCCGCCGACAAAACCCTCAGCGAACTCATATCGACGGACTCCGCGGAAATAAGCCGCCGTCTCCTCCTCACGGACGAGATGCGGCTTATCCTCATGTTCGAGGACACTTTCCCGACGACAGGCTATGTCGACTGCCTCCCGTTCCTCCTCCCCCTCGAGGAGTCCGGCACCATCAGTCTCCTTTCGCTCGGCAAGCTCAAGACTCTCCTTGAGACCGTCCACAAGGCGACGGCCTTCTTCCGCAGCATCAAGGACGGAATCTATCCCTCCCTAAAGAGATTCTCCTCCAGGATTGCGGACTTCCCCGAAGTGCAGTCCCGCATAGACCTCATCCTCGACAAGACAGGGGAGGTCCGGGACTCCGCCTCGCCGGAGCTCCAGGAGATCCGCCGTTCCCTCAAGGATAAGGAAAGCCTGGTCTCCAAAAGGATGAACGCCATACTGCGCAAGGCGCAGCAGGACGGGATCGCCGACGCCGACGCAGGAGTCGCCATGCGCGACGGCAAGATGCTCATCCCGGTCCACTCTGCCCGCAAGAGGAGCATCGCCGGATTCGTCTATGACGAGTCCACTACAGGAAAGACCACCTTCATCGAGCCCGCTGAGATAGTGGAGCTCACCAATGAAATCGCCGGCCTCCGCTTCGCCGAGGCGAGGGAGATCGCGAAGATACTCTCGGCCTTCACGGAGTTCCTCAGGCCGCACATCCCGGGCATAGCCGATTCGGCCGCCTATATAGGTGAGATTGATTTCATAATGGCGAAGGCGCAGGTGTCGCTAGACATGATAGCCGGCGCGCCCCTTATTTCGGAGGCAGGGGAGATGAATCTCCGCAAGGCCCGCCATCCCCTTCTCGAGAAGGCCCTGAAGAAAGAGGGACGCGAGATCGTCCCGCTTTCCCTGACCCTCACCCCCTCCAAGAGGATCCTTCTTATCTCAGGTCCGAATGCAGGAGGCAAGTCGGTCTGCCTCAAGACCGTAGGCCTCCTCCAGTACATGTTCCAGTGGGGCATGCTGATTCCGACGTCGGAGACTTCCGAGCTTCCGGTTTTCAGCCGCATAATGGTGTCAATTGGCGACGATCAGTCCATCGACAACGACCTTTCGACCTACTCTTCCTTCCTGGAAGACATGAAGGAGACCCTTCTCAAGGCAGACAACAGGACCCTGGTGCTGATCGACGAATTTGGCTCCGGGACCGAGCCTGCGGCTGGCGGAGCCATCGCCGAGGCCATCCTCTCCTCCCTGGAGGCAAGGGGCTCCTACGGCGTCATCACGACCCACTACACCAACCTCAAGCTCTACGCCTCCTCGCCGGAGAGCGCCGTCATCAACGGCGCCATGCTCTTTGACACCGAAAACATAACCCCTCTATTCAAGCTCGAGACAGGCGTTCCCGGCAGTTCCTTCGCCTTCGCCCTCGCAAGGAAAATAGGGATTCCCGAGGCTGTGGTAAAGGATGCCGAGTCGAGGGCAGGGGAGGAATACGTCGGCATAGAGAAAAACCTCCGCCGCATCGCCCGCAACAGGAAAGTCCTCGACGAGCGCCTCCACAGGGTGAAGGCCGCCGACAAGGCCCTCGAAAGCATCACGGACCGCTACCAGAAAGAGCTCGAAGACCTCCGGGCCCTCCGCAAGGGCATCATTGACGAGGCCCGCCGGGAGGCCGAAGAAATAATAAAGGGGGCCAACCGCCAGGTCGAGAACACCATCCGCACAATCCGCGAGGCCCAGGCCGAAAAGACGGTGACGAAGGAAGCCCGCGAGGAGCTCGGCCGCTTCATCGGCGCCCTGGAGACCAGGAAAGAAGGGGAAGGACGCAGCAGGGACGAGTACCTTGAGAAAAAACTCCGTTCGCTCGAAGAGAGGAAGGAGAGGGAGAACGAAAAGCGCCGCCGTCGCGCCGGAGCGGACGCCGCTCCCGCAACGGAGGATGAAGCCAAAAAGATGGAGGCCTTCCGCAGCGCTCCCGTTTCGGTAGGAGAAAAAGTACGTATCAAGGACAGCGGGATGGTCGGCGAAGTGATCCAGGTCTCCCAGAAAGCCGTCACTGTAGCCACCGGAAACATCACGACCAAGATTTCCCGTGACAGGATCGAGAAGGTGACCTCCAATGAATACCGTTCCGCCATCAAGGAGATCTCCCGTCCGGCGCTCATCCGCCGCGACTCGGCGATCGAGGAGCGAAAGCTCTCCTTCCGCCCGGAGATAGACGTCCGCGGCGAGAGGGTCGCGGAAGCCGTGGACAAGGTGGCCCGCTACATAGACGACGCGATTATGCTCGACGTACCCTCCGTGAGAATTCTCCACGGCAAGGGCACCGGAGCCCTCCACGAAGAAATACAGAAATATCTCCGCACCGTCCCTGCCGTCTCCTCGGTGCGCGACGAGCACATCCAGTTCGGAGGCAGCGGTGTAACTATAGTAGAATTCGGATGATGGCGACCCTCGGCAAAAAGAAGCTCGGAGAGCTCGGCGAAAGAATCGCCGGGGAGCACCTCGTCGGCCTGGGCCACCGGATACTGGAGCGCAATTACCGCTCCGGTCACCTGGAGATAGACCTCATCACGGCGGCCCCTGACGGCATCCACTTCGTGGAAGTCAAGAGCCTGATGGCCCCCGTGGCGGAAGACCCGACCGCCAAGGTCGGCTACGCCAAGCGGAACAGGGTGACCGCGGCCGCCCTCCATTACCTCAACAGCGACCGGCTTCCGGCCGGGAGTTCGCTGGAAGCCTTTTTTGATATCGTAAGCGTAGTTTTCGACGGAGACAGGACGGAAGTTGAGTACTACCCTTCCGCCTGGGTCCCGATATACACATGAGAAACCACACACACTAAACTATATGCTACCCAACAGTAAACACAACTACTGCATAATAATGGCCGGCGGAGGAGGCTCGTCCTTCTGGCCGGTAACAAGAGAAGGCCTTCCCAAACAGTTCATTCCTTCGCCGGACGGCGGGGAATGCTTCCTGAAAAGGACCTATGAGCGTTATTCGAGGATATTCCCAAAAGAGAACATCTTCGTCGTGACGCTGTCCCGCTACAGGGACCTGGCGCTGTCGGTGCTCCCGCAGCTGAAGGAAGAAAATCTTCTCCTGGAGCCATATTCCCGGAACACGGCCCCGTGTATCACCTACGCGATGTACACTCTCCTGAGAAAGGACCCGGATGCAATGATGGTGGTCTCTCCTTCGGACCTTGTGATCGGGGAAGAGGACCTGTTCTTCCACACCATCGAGGATGCCATCGAAAAAGCCTCAGGCCACGGCATCCTGATGTCGATAGGGATAGTCCCTACAAGGCCCGACACCGGATTCGGCTACATCCAGACCCTCGGGGGAGACACCTCGTCCGAGCCCGGCAAGCCCCTCAAGGTGAAGACCTTCACGGAAAAGCCCGACGCTTCCCTCGCCGAAGTGTTCTTCCGCAGCGGCGAATTTTTCTGGAACAGCGGTATCGTGCTCAGCTCCGTGGGAGCAGAATATCGGGACTCCGGACGAGAAGGCCTTTATCGAAAGGGCCTACGCCGACTGCCCGAAAGTCTCCATCGACTACGGCGTGATGGAAAAGACCGACATAGCCTGGATCTACCCGGCACGTTTCGGATGGGACGACGTCTCCTCCTGGGAGTCCCTCTACGACACTTTCGCCGAGGGAGACGAACCTGTCGTCTTCGCTGCCGAAAGCGTCGTCTCCGACTCTCCCGGAAGCCTTATCCAAAGCACTGTAAAAGACAAGATTGTGACCGTCAATGGGCTCGAGGGCTTCGTCGTCATAGACACTCCGGACGCACTCCTCGTCTGCCCCAAAGACGACAAATCCATCGACGACCTCCTCTCCCCCCTCGTCCATCCCAAGTACAAGAAGTACAGGTAGGCGTCAGATCAGCTCGCTGAACTCGTGGACACCGGGATGAGTCTCGGTGAGGAGCGCCGCGGCGACTGCGCCTGCGGCAAGGCCTTTGCGCGAGAACGCCTCGTGGCGGAGGGTCAGCCTGTCGCAGTCCGACAGGAAATCGACAGTGTGGATACCCGGGACTTCGCCCTCGCGGACGGAGGAAATCTCCGGTGAGGCGCCGAGGGCGTCCTCGATGATAGCGCCGAGCGATTTCGCGGTTCCGGAGGGAGCGTCGAGTTTGTGGATATGGTGGATCTCCTCTATGGAGGGCGTGTAGCCGGCGCCTTTCAGGATTTCCGCGGCGCGGCGGGTCGCGGCGAAGAGCGCGTTCACCCCTATCGAGAAATTGGAGGCATAGATCAGCGGCGTGCCGGCCTTCCTGAAATACTCAAGCACCTCGTCCTTGATGTCGTTCCAGCCGGTCGTGCCTACCACCGCGGCCTTGAAGTTGTCCGCAATGAATCTGTAGTTGGCCTTGAAGGAGTCCGGCCAGGTGAAATCTATGCACACGCACTCCTTCGCCACCGCCGGATCCACCGAAGCGATGTCCTCGCTGGCCTCGACCAGTTCTATTCCTCTTTCCTTCAGTTCGGCCTCGACCATGTGGCCCATCTTGCCGTATCCGCTGATAATAACTTTCATAATTTTCTCGTTTTAAAAATTTCGTGCACATTTT
>CADAXR010000109.1 GCA_902791945.1 uncultured Bacteroidia bacterium | reverse complement strand
CCGCATCACTGAAAACATAGCCGCCCACCTTCTTTCGAAGGGGCTCGGCCACGAAGACGTGGTCTCGATCATCATCCCGCGCTGTGAATGGATGATCCTTGCGCCCCTCGGAGTGCTCAAGGCCGGATGTACCTACCAGCCGCTGGACCCGACCTACCCGGAGGAAAGGCTCAACTTTATGATGAAGGACGCCGGAGCGCGCTACCTGATCGCCGACAGGGATCTGCGTCACCTCGTCACCGAATACGAAGGCGAGACCCTGTTCACCGATGAAATCGCAGGCCTCCCGGACGGAGACGCGTCCGCGGTGGAAGTCAATGCCGAAGACCGCATGGTACTTCTGTACACGTCCGGCTCCACCGGTGTCGACCGCATGGTACTTCTGTACACGTCCGGCTCCACCGGTGTCCCCAAAGGTTGCGAGATACTTCACCGCAACGTGGTGGCCTTCTGCCACATGAGCACTGAGATGACCCATCTGGACGCCTCCAGCCGTATGTCCGCGTACGCCAGTTTCGGCTTCGACGCCCACCTGATGGACGTCGTTTCCCCCGTTATGACAGGGGCCGAAGTCCACGTCATCCCGGAGGAGATACGCCTGGACCTGATGGCGCTCAACGACTATTTCAACGAGAACGACATCACCCACGCCTTCATGACGACCCAGGTGGCCTACCAGTTCGCTACCAGCGACATCCCCAACAAGTCTCTCAAGTACTTCCTAACAGGAGGCGAAAAACTAGCCTCGCTGGTCCCGCCGAAGAACTTCACCCTCTTCAACGCCTACGGCCCCACTGAGACCGTCTGCTACGTCACGGCCTACCCTGTCACCGACTACAGGAAGAACATCCCGATCGGAAAATCCGTCTCCAACTGCCGGTGCTACATAGTGGACGCCAACGGCCACAGGCAGAGCGTCGGTGCAGCCGGCGAGCTCTGGATCAGCGGACCGCAGGTCGGCCGCGGATACCTCGGCAGGCCGGACAAGACCGCCGAGGTGTTCATCCGGAATCCTTTCACCGACGATCCGTTCTATGCCGACGCCTACAGGACGGGCGACATCGTCCGTTACCTTCCCGACGGGAACATCCAGTTCGTCGGACGCAAGGACGGCATGGTCAAGATACGCGGTTTCCGCATCGAACTCAAGGAGGTGGAGGCGGTCATCCGTGAATTCCCCGGCATCAAGGACGCCACCGTGCAGGCCTTCGATGCCAAGGGCGGCGGAAAGTTCATTGCCGCCTACATTGTGGCCGACGAGAAGATAGACATCGATGCGATGAACGCCTTCATCATGGAGGAGAAACCCCCGTACATGGTTCCCGCCGTCACGATGCAGATAGACGCCATCCCCCTCAACCAGAACCAGAAGGTCAACCGCAAAGCCCTGCCGGAGCCCGTCCTCCAGAAGGAGGAGGGCACGGCCCACAGCGCTCCCCTCAATATTCTCGAACAGGAGATTGCGCGCATGGCCGGCATCGAAGGCGAGCCGGACATCACTACGCCGCTCGGCTTCCTCGGTCTCACATCCATTTCGGCCATCAAGCTGGCAGTCCAGCTGAGCAAGAAATACGGCGTCTCCCTCAACGCCAAGGAGATGGTGAAGACCGGTACCATCCAGTCCGTCGAGAACGAAATCCTCGCGGTGATGCTCTCCGGCGGAGCGGCTCCGGCTGCAGAGCCTGCCAGGCAGGAAGCTGCGGTGAGCCGCACCTTCGGCCTCAGCGCGCCTCAGCAGGGCGTCTATGTGGACTGCCTGAAGAACCCCGCTTCGACCATCTACAACATTCCTACGAGCATTCTCCTGCCCGAAGGGACGGAGCCGGAGAAAGTGGTCACCGCCGTCAAGGCCATAGTAAAAGCCCATCCGGAGCTCACGGTGAGCTTCGGGAGCGAAGGCTCCGACGTCGTGCAGACGACTCATCCCGACATCGAAGTGGATGTACCCGTCCTGAAGGTCTCCAGGGAGGAGTTCGCAGCCCTCAAGGCCGACTTCGTGAAGCCGTTCAACCTCGCCCAGGCACCGCTCTGCCGCTTCTGCGTCGCTGAGGCCGAAGGTGAGGTCTACCTCCTTTCGGACATGCACCACCTGGTCTCGGACGGAGCCTCCTACGACATCTTCTTCCGCCAGCTGTGCTCACTCCTGGAAGGCGGCACCATCGATTCCGAGCAGCTCGATTACGCCGGGTTCGTCTCACGCGAGAAGACCGCCGACCTCAGCGAGGCGGCCGCCTTCTTCGACAGCCAGCTCGGCGGGGTCGAGGGCGTCACCGAACTGACCTCCGACCTCACGAACCCGTTCCCCGACGGGAGGACGGAGGCGGCGTCAGCCCCCGTTGACTGGCCCGCAGTGGAGGCGTTCTGCCGCGCGAACGGCGTCACGGCAGCCCACCTGATGCTTTCCTCTGTCATCTACACCCTGGCTCGGTTCTCCGCGAACCCCGACGTGACCCTCGTCACCATCAGCAACGGGCGCGCGGACACGGCAATCGCCGACACCATCGGCATGTTCGTCAACACCCTCGCGATCCACGCCAAAATCTCGCCTGAAAAGGTCGCCGACTTCGTCCGCAGCGTCAGCCGGACCTTCGACGAGACTCTCAGCCACGAGAACTATCCCTTTGCGAAGATCGCCGCCGACTACGACCTCACGGCGGAGATCATGTTCGCCTACCAGATAGGCGTCATCGACCACTACTCCGTCGGAGGAAAGGCCCTCAGGACGGAGAGTCTCGAGCTCGACGTGCCGAAGTTCCCCATCGCATTCTACATCAACGAAATCGACGGTGTGCCGTCAGTGCTGGTAGAATACGACAACGGCAAGTACAGCCGCGCCATGATGGAAAGCCTGGCCGCCTCGGTGGCGACCGCTGCAAAGCGCTTCGCGGAGGCCCCGGATGCACTCCTTACCGGCATTTCCCTGCTGGATGAGAAGCGCACCAAGGTCCTGGACAGCTTCAACGAGACGTCTGTCGAATACGACGCCTCAGAGACGATAGTCTCCCTCTTCCGCCGCCGCGTCGCGGAGAATCCGGACAAACCGGCGGTCGTCTATGAGGACAAAGTCCTGACCTACCGTGAAGTAGATGCCATCTCGGAGAAAATCGCAGGAAAGATCCTCGCTCTCGGCCTCGGCCGGGAGAGCGTGGTCTCCGTCCTTATCCCCCGCTGCGAGTGGATGAGCGTGGCTTCGCTCGGCGTGCTGAAGGCCGGCTGCGCCTACCAGCCGCTGGATCCCGGATACCCGAAGGAGAGGCTTAATTTCATGATACAGGACGCCGCGGCGAAGCTGCTGATCGCGGACGAAAGCCTCATCGGGCTCGTCGATGAATACAAGGGCCCCGTACTCCTCACAAAGGACATAGCCGCCCTCCCGGAGACCAAAGTCCCCGCGGAAGTCGCCCCGCGCCCGCAGGATCTTTTCATCCTCCTCTACACGTCCGGTTCCACCGGCACCCCCAAGGGCTGCCAGTGGGAGCACCGCAACATTGTCGCCTTCTGCGCATGGTACAGAAGGAAATTCTCGCTCGGGAAGGACTGCCGTGTCTCGGCCTACGCAAGCTACGGCTTCGACGCCTGCCAGATGGACATGTACTCGGCGCTAACCGCAGGGGCGACTTCCTACATAGTTCCCGAGTCGGTGAGGCTGGACCTCCCCGCCCTCGCGGCGTTCTATGAGAGGGAAGGCGTGACCCACGCCTTCATGACGACCCAGATCGCGTACCAGTTTGCGACGACGCAGAAATGCGCCTCGCTCCGGTACCTTCTCACCGGCGGCGAGAAGCTCGCGAGCCTCACGCCTCCGGAGAACTACACCCTAGTAAACATCTACGGCCCGACAGAGTGTACCATCTGTATCACCACTTATGACCTGAAGGACACCCTCCGCGACATCCCCATTGGCAAGCCGACCGACAACACGAAGCTCTACATCGTCGATTCGGAGGGCCAGAGGCTTCCTCTCGGGGCGGCCGGTGAGCTTTGGGCCGAAGGGCCGCAGGTCAGCCGCGGATACCTCAACCGTCCTGAGAAGACGGCGGAAACCTATATCCCGAACCCCTTCGGGCCGGGCATCATCTACCGCACCGGCGACATCGTCCGCTACCAGGGCGACGGCAACATCCAGTTCGTCGGCCGTCGCGACGGGCAGGTCAAGATCCGCGGATTCCGCATCGAGCTCAAAGAGGTCGAGGCGGTGATCCGTGAATACCCCGGCATCAAGGACGCCACCGTGCAGGCCTTCGACTACAGCGGAGGCGGCAAGTACATCGCAGCCTTCATCGTGGGCGAAAGCGAGGTGGACATCAGCAAACTCAACGCGTTCATCGCGGAGAGAAAGCCGTCCTATATGGTCCCCGCCGCAACGATGCAGATCGACAGCATACCCCTCAACCAGAACCAGAAGGTCAACCGCAAAGCCCTGCCGGCGCCGGTGATAAACGCCGGCCAGCGCGACTACGAGGCCCCTTCAGGCGAGACGGAGAAGCTCTTCTGCAAGATATTCGAAGACGTCCTCTCGATGGACAAGGTCGGAGCGACGGACAGCTTCTTCGACCTCGGAGGCACCTCCCTGATGGTGACAAGAGTCATCATCGAGGCCGACAAGGCGGGCCGTCACGTAGCCTACGGCGACATCTTCGACCACCCGACCCCGAGGCTCCTCGCCGGTTTCCTTGACAAAGACAAGGAAGCCCCCGCCGGAGAGGACAAGACCATCACCGGATACGACTACAGCGCCATCGACAGGCTCCTCGAGGAGAACACCCTCGACGCTTTCCGCAGCGGAGAGATGCTCGGCATGAAGAATGTGCTCCTCACCGGCTCTACAGGGTATCTCGGCATACACATGCTGAACGAGCTCATACACTCCGACGCCGCGACTATCTACTGCATGGTCCGCGGGAAGGGGCAGGAGGATGCCGAGCGCAGGCTCAAGACCCTTCTCTACTACTACTTCGAGTCCACGTTCCAGGAGCTCTTCGACAGCGGAAGGCTCCGCGTCGTTGTCGGCGATGTCACATCCGACATCGGCGCGGCCGTCAGACCGCTTTCCGCGGATGCGCCCGTCGACACAGTGTTCAACTGCGCCGCCGTCGTGAAGCACTTCTCGAAGGGGACTGAGATAGAGGACGTCAATATAGGAGGAGCCGCGGCGTGCGTAGAGTTCTGCCTCGCCGAAGGCGCAAGGCTGGTCCACGTGTCCACCTACAGCACCGCCGGTCTCAACACCGGAGACCTCGATCCCTCGACCGTCCTCACCGAGACTAAACTCTACTACGGCCAGTCGATGGAGAACGCCTATGTCCACTCCAAGTTCCTCGCCGAGAGGCTTGTGCTGGAAGCGGCGGCGACCCGCGGGCTCTCCGCCAAGATAGTCCGCCTCGGGAACCTGGCGCCGCGTTCGACCGACGGCGAGTTCCAGATCAACTTCCAGAGCAACAGCGCTATGGGGCGTGTCCGCGCCTACAAGGTCATCGGAGGCTATCCCTACGAGGCGACCGAACAGCCGATGGAGTTCTCCCCCATCAACGAGGTGGCGCACGCCATAGTCCTCCTTAGCGGGACTCCGGAAAAGTGCCGTATGTTCCATCCCTACAACAACCACTACGTCTTCTTCGGAGACGTGCTTGATGAACTCAGGATCATCGGAGACGCTCCCAGACAGATGGAGGACGAAGAGTTCGCCGTGAAGATGGAAGAAGCCGGCGCGGACCCGGAGAAGGCTCCGCTTCTCACCGGCGTGCTCGCCTACCGCGACATGGCCCACGGCAAGAAAGCCACCATGATCATGCCTGAGAACAGGTACACCTCACAGGTGCTCTTGGGACTATGTCGACAAGTTCCTCATAGCCATCTCCAGGCTCGGCTACTTCAAACCCAAGCGCGGATCCTGCAATGGTCCTCGTAAATGACGCCCTGGCCGGGATAGACCTCGACGCCGCGGCAGCGCTTCTTCCGCCCTGGAGGCTGGAGAAAGCGCTCCGCTACGTCAGGGAGTCCGACACCCGGCAGAGCGTCGCCGTCTGGCTTCTCCTCCGGGAAGCCTGTCTCCGCCATGGGCTCCCGGACGTGCCTGCGGTCGCCTTCGGGGAGCACGGCAAGCCGTTCTTCCCGGATTACCCGTCGCTGCACTTCAATCTCAGCCACTGCCGGGAGGCCGCCGCCTGCGCCGTCTCCCCCTCCCCCGTCGGCATCGACGTCGAAGCGATGATGCCCCCGGACAGGGAAGTGATGGAAAGAGTGCTGAGCGGGAAGGAAATACG
>CADAXR010000108.1 GCA_902791945.1 uncultured Bacteroidia bacterium | reverse complement strand
GGCATCACCAGGAGCCACGGGAGGTAGGGGACCGCCGCCGCGACGAGGCTCTCGTCGGAGGTCATCAGACGGAGCAGGGGCTCGCCTGCGAAGGCGTATATCCCTATGAACAGGAAGGCTATGCCCATGCTCCAGGCGAAGGTGCCTTTGATCGTCCCCGAAAGGCCTTCCTTGTCACCGAGGCCTATGTATTTCCCGGTCATCGCTTCTCCGGCGTAGGCGAATCCGTCGGTGAAATAGGAGAATATCAGAAGGAATTTCATCATGATGGCCGACACCGAAAGGAGGGTGTCGCCGAAGCGGGCGGAGATTGTCGTGAATCCGATATAGACGGCGATAAGGCCCAGTGAGCGGAGGAAAAGGTCGCGGCTGAGTGAGAAAAAGCCGCCAAAGGAGGACCTGTCGCGGAATGCGGCGGCAACGTCCTCCGGCCCGAAGGCGGGCAGTACCTTTTTGCGGTAGCGGAAAACAAGGACGGCGAAGACAAACAGAAGCCCTGTCCACTGGGCGACTACCGTGCCGAGCGCCACGCCATCGTAGCCAAGGCCCTTGAAGCCGCCGGTGCCAAGATTATCGTTACCGCCGCCCGTGCCGAAAGCGAGGAAGAAACTCGCTCCGACATTGAGGACGTTGACGATAAGATCGGAGAGCATAGGCGTCACTGTGTCCTGCATCCCTATGAACCAGCCTTTGAAGGCGAACAGCGACAAGGTCGCCGGCGCCGCCCATACCCTTATATGGAAGTATCTCGACGACAGTTCCCTGACCTCGTCGGAGCAGTCGACGGCGAGAAACGCCACTTTGAGAAAAACGCCCTGCAGGACGATGATGAGAAATGCCGCTGCAAGGGCCATGGAAAGGGCCCTGAGGAGTATCCTGCCGGCCTCACGGAAGTCGCCGGAGGCCACCGAACGGCCGTAGGACTGGGCCGTGAGCCCGCCGGTCCCCGTCCTTAGGAAATTGAAGCTCCAGTAGAGCAGGTCGAAGAGCATCGAGCCTATGGTGATGCCTCCGATGAGGGATGCCGCGGCGAAGCCTTCACGGCCGGCAACCTCGCCGAGGTGACCGGAAATCGCTATGTCGGCGAGGCCGACGAGCGGGACCGTCAGGTTCGCGAGGATGCTCGGAATTGCAAGGCGGAGTATCTCCCGGTTGAACGAGCGCCTCTCCATACTAACGGAATTTGCCGTCGTCCTCGAGCATGCCGAGGTAGGAGTTGTAGCGCTCGCGGCTTATGGTGCCGTCTTCCAGGGCGGCCTTCACGGCGCAGCCGGGCTCGTGGGTGTGGGTGCAGGGGGTGAAACGGCATCCGGCCGAGGCTTTCAGCATCTCGGGGAAATACCGCGCTATCTCATCCTTCTCCACGTCTACGAGGCCGAAGCCGCGGAGACCGGGGCTGTCGACGACATAGCCTCCTGAGGCGAGTGGATACATCTCGTAGAGGGAGGTCGTGTGCTTTCCCTGAAGGTGGGCCAGGGAAATGTCCCCGACCTTCGGGTCGAGGGACGGGTCCAGCGCCTTGATGAGGCTGGACTTCCCGACGCCTGACTCGCCGGAGAAGAGGTTTATTCCGTCCCGGCAGGCTTCGCGGAGGGCGTCTATGCCCTCGCCGGTCCGTACCGAGGTCTCGAGGACCCTGTAGCCGGCGGCTTCGTAGATGGACCTGACGTGGTCCATCTCCTCCGCGGCTTCCTCCCTGTAGAGGTCCGTTTTGGTGAGGACTATGGTCGCGGGGATGCCGTAGAGCTCGCATGTTACGAGGATCCTGTCGAGGAACGGGAGCTTCAGCTCCGGGAAATAGAGCGACACGGCGATGAAGGCCATATCGATATTCGATGCGATGATGTGGGCCTGGCGGGAGAGGTTGGTCGAGCGGCGGATCACGTAGTTGGTCCGCGGAAGCACCTCCGTGATGACTGCGGGGTCGGAATTGCCGCCGGCCTGCCCGGCGGGGGCGCTGCCCGCATCCGGTCCGCCTGTGAAGCGGACCTTGTCGCCGACGGCGATCGGGTTGGTCGTCCCCTTGACGGAAAGGCGCAGCCTGCCCCGCACCACTGCGGGGAACGGCGCCCACTCCGGCAGCGGGGACAGCAGATACCCGCTCCCCGAATTCTTCACTACTGTCGCTATTCCTTCCATCAGTTCGCAAAAATAACCATTATTTCATTATATTTACCGCTTGAAACGAAAATCAAATTATGATATACAATTCATTGACTGAACTGATCGGCGGAACGCCGCTGCTGAGGGTGAAAAAGGTTGAGGGGCAGGTGGCGGAGATTGTCGTAAAAATAGAATTCTTCAATCCCGGCGGTTCTGTCAAGGACAGGATCGCGCTGGCGATGATAGAGGATGCTGAAAAAAATGGCATCCTGGTCCCCGGTGCGACCATCATCGAGCCGACGAGCGGAAACACCGGCGTCGGCCTCGCCTGGGTCGGCACGTCGAAGGGCTACAGGGTAATCCTCACGATGCCCGACACGATGAGCGTCGAGAGGCGCAACCTCCTGAAGGCCTTCGGGGCGAAGATCGAACTGACTCCCGGGGCCGACGGGATGAAGGGCGCGATCAGGCGGGCGGAGGAGATCCGGGAGGCGACTCCCGGTGCCGTGATCCTCGGCCAGTTTGTCAACCCGGCCAACCCGGCGACCCACGAAAGGACGACCGGGGAGGAGATCTGGAAGGACTCCGAAGGCAAGGTAGATATCTTCGTCGCCGGCGTCGGGACCGGCGGGACCGTAAGCGGCACCGGAAAGGCTCTCAAGAAGCACAATCCCGCCATAAAGGTTTTCGCTGCGGAGCCGGCCGGTTCGCCGGTGCTCTCCGGCGGAGCCCCGGGCAAGCACAAAATCCAGGGCATCGGCGCCGGCTTCGTGCCGGAGACCTATTCCCCGGATGTGGTTGACGGGATCATCCCGGTCTCCAACGAGGACGCCTACGCTGGTGCGCAGGCCCTGGCCCGGAGGGAGGGCCTGCTTGTAGGCATCTCCTCCGGCGCGGCGTATCACGCCGCCCTCAACCTCGCACGCCTTCCCGAGAACGCCGGCAAGACCGTCGTCGCCCTCCTTCCGGACACCGGCGAACGCTACCTTTCCACCGGCCTTTTTGACTGACCCTGTCATTTCGAGCGACCCTGTCATTTCGAGCGAAGTCGAGAAATCTGATATGCACAGCAACATAAAACCATTCATAGAGTCGGTCCGGGCCTTCATTTTCCCGGAGTATTTTGAGGCCGGAGGGGTGCGGAGCGCCCTGGAGAGGATGGAGGTGGGCGAGGCCGTGGCGGATGCTTTCATCCTGCGGCTTCCGGAGATCGTGCGGCTCGTGAGGACGGACGTCGAGGCCGTGATGCAGAACGACCCTGCGGCCGCTTCGGAGGAAGAGATAATCCTCTGTTATCCGGCCATCAACGTGATGATCCACTACCGCAGCGCCCACGAGCTGTATCTTCTCGGAGTGCCGACGATTCCCCGTATGATCACTGAAAAGGCCCATTCCGAAAACGGGATAGACATCCACCCCGCCGCGACCATCGGCGAATATTTCGCCATCGACCACGGCACAGGCATCGTCGTCGGCGCGACCTGCCGTATCGGAAACCACGTCATGCTCTACCAGGGCGTGACCCTGGGAGCGCGTAATTTCCATTACGACGAGGCCGGCCGCCCGCGCGACATCGCGCGTCACCCCATCATCGAGGACAATGTAACCATATATTCAAATGCATCCATACTGGGCTGCATTACGATAGGCCACGACTCTGTGGTCGGCGGCAACGTCTGGCTTACTCACAGCGTGGCCCCACACTCGAAGGTCCTCCAGGGCAAGATTGTCTGCCAGGGGCTCTTCGAGGACGGAGCAGGAATATAACCACATTAGGATATGATAACTGAAGCGAAGATTGATGAAGCCGTAAGGCAGCTTTTCGACAAGATTGAATTTCCCGACGAGCCCGCCGGGCTGTATGATCCCCTGAAATATATGATAGCCATCGGCGGCAAGCGTATCCGTCCGAAGCTCTGCCTCACCGCTTACGCCCTTTTCGGCGGCGAGCTGAGTCCGGAGATACTTGAGCCGGCCGCCGGCCTGGAGGTGTTCCACACGTTTACGCTTATCCACGATGACATTATGGACCGCTCTCCGCTGCGCCGCGGCAGCGAGACGGTGTGGAAAAAGTGGGACTACGACACGGCCATCCTTTCCGGCGACGTGATGTGCATCGACAGCTACCGCCGTATCGCGATGGCTCCGAAAGCGGTTCTCGGTAAGGCTCTGGCACTGTTTTCCTCAATGGCGGCGCAGGTGTGCGAAGGCCAGCAGCTCGACACGGATTTCGAGAAGATGGAGTCGGTCTCCGGCGAGGAATACATGAAGATGATAGGCCTGAAGACGGCCGTTCTCATCGCCGCCTCGGCAAAGCTCGGCGCGATGATAGCCGGTGCCGACGAAGCGACGTGCAACGCCCTTTACCGCTATGGCTACGACCTCGGCCTCGCCTTCCAGGTGGCCGACGACTACCTCGACGCCTACGGCGACAGCAAGGTCTTCGGAAAGCCCATCGGCGGAGACATCATCAATAATAAGAAGTGCTGGCTCACCGTGAAGGCTTTCGAGAAGACCTCGGACCGCGCCGCCCTTCTGAAGGCCCTTTCGCTTCCGGCGGAGACTACCGACGAGAAACTGTATAAGATCCAGACTGTAAAGGATATCTACGAAAGCCTCGGCATCGAGGAGGACGCGAAGTACGAGATACTCCGCCTCAATTCGCTGGCCCTTTCGCACGCCGAAGCCGTCGGAAAGGGGAGCGTCCGTTACGAGATGCTCCGCCGCTTCGCCGACAAACTTCTCGGGAGGACACGATGAGCCGTTTTGAGATAATGGCACCGGCGGGCTCCTTCGAGTGCCTCGTCGCCGCCGTCGAGGGCGGGGCCGACTCCGTCTATTTCGGCGTCGGACACCTCAATATGCGCTCGCGCTCCGCCTCCAATTTCACGGCGGAGGACCTCCCGGAGGTCTGCCGCATATGCAAGGCCTATGGCATCAAGTCGTATCTCACTCTCAATATAACGCTTTTCGACGGGGAAATTTCCGAGGCCCGGAGGCTTCTCGACTCCGCTTTGGAAGCGGGAGTCGATGCCGTCATCGCCTCCGACATGGCGGTAATCTCCTACGCCCGCAGCATAGGCCTCGAAGTCCACATCTCGACACAGCTTTCGATATCCAATCTCGAGTCGCTGCGCTTTTACTCGCAGTTCGCCGACGTCGTCGTCCTCGCCCGGGAGCTCACTCTCCCGCAGGTCAGGGAGATCGGCGAAGCCATCCGCCGCGAGGGCATCCGCGGCCCCGGCGGAGAGCTCGTACGCATAGAGATGTTCGCCCACGGAGCCCTGTGCATGGCCGTTTCCGGCAAATGCTACCTCTCGCTTTCCGAATACGGGGCCTCGGCCAACCGCGGCGCCTGTTTCCAGGTCTGCCGCCATGCCTATGAGGTCTCCGACGCCGAGACCGGGGAGAAGTTCCTCATCGACAATGAGTATATAATGTCTCCGAAAGACCTCTGCACGGTGGAGTTCCTCGACAAGATGGCGGAAGCGGGAGTGAGGGTCTTCAAGATCGAGGGCCGG
>CADAXR010000107.1 GCA_902791945.1 uncultured Bacteroidia bacterium | reverse complement strand
CAGCGGCGAAGGATAGACGCCTTCCCTGACGAGCGAGGCGAATTTTTCAACCACGGCGGGGCGGTCCTCCTTGTAGGTCACGCCGAACCAGCGGGACGGAGTCGAGAGAACGTCGCACCTGCCCTCACCGGCCTTGATGATGCAGTCGATGGCGTAAGGGATATAGAACTCTTTCTTGAGAGTGTCGATGTTCTCCTCGAGGAAGCCTTCGAATATCTTCTCGCTGAGGGCGAAATAGTCGGGGGTAAAGCCCCACATATTCATCGAGCAGAGTGCCTTGGCGTCAAGCTCGACATGCTCGCCGACCACTCCGTCGGCGTCCTTTATGATGTTGAGGTGCTCGGCTATCCCGGTCAGCCTGCGGTCTTTTCCATAGAAGCAGATGCCCCTGGAGACGCCGCCGGACTCGGAGAGCGTGTTGTCGAGCTCAAAGCCGACGATCGCGTACTCGCCCTTCGACGCTTCGTGCGCACGGCACCAGTCGCCGAGGATGCGGAACGACTCCTTGCCGTAGTAGTCGTCGCCGTTGATTACGGCAAACGGCTCATTAATGACGTCCTTTGCCATCAGCACAGCGTGGGCCGTTCCCCACGGCTTCTGCCTTTCGGGGTTGAGCCTAAAACGCGCAGGAATCTTGTCGAGCTCCTGAGTCACAAAAACGAACTCCAGCGGACTGCCGTCGAGGCACTTGACGCCGCTGTATTTAGCCTTCACGGCGGCTTCCATATCCGCCTTGAAATACTCGCGCACGATGTACACGACCTTGCCGAAGCCGGCCGCAACCGCGTCATAGATAGAGTAATCGATAATCGTCTCGCCGGACGGTCCCAGCCCGTCCATCTGCTTGAGTCCGCCATAGCGGCTTCCCATTCCCGCCGCCAGAACCAAAAGTGTAGGTTTCATATTTTGTAGTGTTAAAAATTTCCTATTAGTCCACAAATTTAGTAAATTCGCAGGTGAATAGCAACACGAAAGAAAAATGTCCGAAAGCCGCAAAAAGAAGGACGGAGACGGGCTTCCGTTCTGGAAATACGCCATCGCAGTGACCATCCTCATAGTGCTTGTCCTGCTGGTCATCCCGGCGGGAAGTATCCCGTCGTGGATCAAGTCCGGGTTCGAGATCCGGAGCCAGAAAAGGCAGATGGAAAGCTACCGCGAGGAGATTGACGGCCTCTCCAGGAGGATAGAGGACCTCAGCACCGACAAGGACTCCCTCGAGAAGTTCGCAAGGGAGCAGTTCGGCTTCACCGAACCCGGCGAGGATGTCTATAAAGAAGAGTAGGTTGCGCCTACGGAACATTTTTTGTAAATTTGTCCGGAAACTTAAAAGAATCAAGTCATGAAACGCCTGATTTACATCCTTTTCGCAGGAGCAGCCCTGACGGCCTTCGCCGCCACGGCTTCCGCCGCCGACTTCTCAGAAGCAGCCGCCGCCCCTTCAGTCCAGACCAACGAGAATGCTAAGACCATCGTCCTTTCCTCCCCCGGGGAGAACAAGATCCAGGTCATCAAGATAGTCCGCGAGTACCTCGGCATCGGGCTCAAGGAAGCCCACGAGCTTGTCTCCAACACTCCTTCGGTCATTAAGAAAGACGTCCCGGTCAAGGAAGCCGAAGAGCTCGCGAAGAGACTCACGGATGCCGGCGCGACAGTTGAGCTCAAATGAGAAAATTTTTCCTTCTCGTCTTAGGGATCCTTTCTTCCGCCTTTGTAGCCTCCTCCTCCCCTGCCGGAGAGGGAGGCAGCATTCTTGTTGACAAGGGCGCCTTCATGATCCACCTCCTTTCGAAGGACGGTGAGAAAGTGATGAGTTTCCCTGTCGCAACCGGCATCAACCCGGGCCGGAAAAAGGCCCAGGGCGACTGCAAGACCCCGGAAGGCACGTTCACCGTGACCTGGGTCCAGAACACCCGCGGAGTCATGTACGACTACCACGACGGCAAGGGCAAGGTGGAAGCCTACGGGCCTTTTTTCATCCACCTCGAGACTCCGGGATTCAAGGCCATAGGCATCCACGGGACCTGTCCCGAAAGGGACGACCGCATCGGCACGCGCGACTCCCAGGGCTGCGTCCGGCTCCACAACGCCGACCTTCTCAAGCTCATCCCCCACGTCTATAAAGGGATGAAAGTCGAGATAATCCCCGGCCCGGAAGACATGGCGGCAGACAAACCAATGTAGCAGAATGACAACCCAGGAACAGATAAAAGACCTTCATTCAAGACTCTCCACCCTGGAGAAATGCCTCGACATTGCTTCCAAGAGGAAGGAAGTCGCAGACCGGGAGCAGAAGACCCTCGCTCCCGGCTTCTGGGACGACCCCAAGGAGGCCGAGACCTTCCTTAAGAAAAGCGCCTCGGTAAAGTCCTGGGTGACCGATTTCGACAAGGCCGGCACCCTCGTTGACGACCTCGACGTGCTGGCCGAGTTCGCCGGTCTTTCCGAGGGCGAAGAGAACGCCGTCGAGACCGAGGAGACCCGCGAGATAGATGCCGCCTACAAGGAGGCTCTCGACAAAATCGAAGCCCTGGAGCTCCGCAACATGCTCGGCAATGAGGGCGACAGCCTCGGCGCCGTACTCACGATCAACTCCGGCGCCGGCGGCACCGAGGCCAACGACTGGTCCGCGATGCTTATGAGGATGTACCTCCGCTGGGGCGAGAGAAACGGCTACAAGATGACGGTGACGGCCCTCCTCGAGGGCGAGGAGGCCGGAATCAAGAGCGCGACCATCGAGGTCGAGGGCGACTATGCCTACGGCTACCTCAAGGCCGAGAACGGCGTCCATCGTCTGGTCCGCATCTCGCCGTTCAACGCCCAGGGGAAGCGCCAGACGACCTTTTCCTCCGTCTTTGTCTATCCCCTCGTGGATGACAGTATAAATATAGAGATCAACCCCGCGGACCTCGAGTGGGACACTTTCCGCAGCGGCGGCCACGGCGGCCAGAACGTCAACAAGGTCGAGACCGGTGTCCGCGTGCGCCACATCCCTTCCGGGATCATGGTCGAGAACACCGAGACCCGCTCCCAGCAGGACAACCGCCAGAACGCCCTCCGCATCCTCAAATCCAGGCTCTACGACATCGAACTCAAGAAGCGCCAGGAGAAGCAGGCCGAGCTCGAGGGCCAGAAAAAGCGCATCGAGTGGGGTTCCCAGATACGCAATTACGTCCTCCACCCCTACAAACTGGTCAAGGACCTCCGCACCGGCTGGTCCACCGCCGACACCCAGGGGGTCCTCGACGGCGACATCAACGACTTCATGAAGTCCTACCTGATGGGCAACGGCTCCGCCGTTTCCCCCGATGACGACGACCTCGACCTATGATAGGCATCTTCGACTCCGGTTCCGGCGGGCTGTCCGTCGCGAGGGAGATCATAAAGATACTCCCCCGCGAGAAGTATTTCTTCTACGCCGACAACGCCCACTGCCCCTACGGAGAGAAGTCCCGTGAATACATAGAAGACAGGGCCCGCGCCATCACCGATTTCCTTCTCGACAAAGGTGCGGACATCATAGTCGTCGCCTGCAACACCGCGACGGCGGCCGCCATCGCGACCCTCCGGCGGGAGTACGCCCCTCTCAAATTCATAGGCATGGAGCCCGCCGTGAAGCCCGCCGCGCTCGGGACAAAGTCCGGCGTCATCGGCGTCCTCGCGACGGCAGGGACCCTCAAGGGTTCGAAATACCTCAACACCAAAAGCACCGTCGACAGCGACATCAAGATTGTGGAGCATGTCGGCCGGGGGTTCGTGGAGCTCGTCGAAAGGGGCGTCCTCGAAGGCCCCGAGGCCGAAGAGACGGTCCGCGCGAGCCTCAGCCCCCTTCTCGAGGCCGGCGCCGACACCATCGTCCTCGGCTGCACCCATTACCCTTTCCTCATCGGGCCCATCAGCAAGATCGCCGGCCCCGGAGTCAGCATCATCGACCCGGCGCCGTCCGTGGCGAGACATCTTCGCAACGTGATGGAAGGGGAAGGCCTCTTCAAAAATGACGGGGCCCCTTGCGGAGGCCCCGACATCGAACTTTTCTCTTCCGGCGACCCTGAGTCGCTCCGGAGAATCTATTCCCTCATCTACCGGTAGTAGTAGACATACTTGTTGGCAAGTGAGCCGTACATCTGGCCAAGGACCTCCAGATAAGGCTGGCAGTCGAAGATGGTCGTACGGTAGACCGTGTTGTCGACCAGGTAGTACTCGATGCCGTCGAGGACGATGGTCTCATAGTCTTCCGGCAGGGAGGTCACGAGGGCGCCGGCCGGAGGAGTGATGACCGTGTACTGTCCGGTCCCGGAGAAGAGGTAGAACACGCCGTCCTGATAGTAGTAATCGGAGTTGGCGTATGCGTAGCTCTGGACCAGGCCGAGCCTGTTGGCTATCTCGTAGGCCGAGAGGGCGCGGTTCGAGTTGAGCGCGTAGGTCGCGTTCTGCTGCGCTATGCGGGCGTTGTTGAGCGCGATTATACGGTTCTGCTCGGCGATGGTCGCGTAGTTGTCAAAGACCGCGTTGTAGGTCCTGTGGACGTTGTGGAAGTAGGAGAAGGTCACGGCATTGAGCAGAGCCCTGTCGATCGCCCTCGCTATCATCACGCCGACCGGAGGACGGCAGATGTAATATGTGTTTCCATAGTACCTGTAGTAGATGCCGTCATAGAGGTAGTAATCTACGCCCCAATAAGTCACACGGCGGTAACGCGGAGGCAGGTAGTTGACCCTGTAGCCATAGTAGTGAGGCCTGTCGTAGTAGAAGCCGCCCGGCCTGTCGTAGCTCAGGTAACCTCTGTCGCGAGGGAGCACCCTGTGGATATTGTGATCGTCGAGACGGAACTCGCGGTCGTCGTAGCGGTAGTTGCCGCCCCTGTCGCGGTAAGGCTCCGGCTGCGAAGGCCTGTAGCTGCCTTCGAGCGGCCTTCCCGAGGCCTGCGACCTGTCCGGTTCTTCAACCCTCGTCGAGAGGCCGGAGCCGGTCACATTGGTGTTGGCGCGGGCGGAAGCTTCGCCGCCGGTCTTGACCACTACGGTCGAGGCGCGGCTGCCGGACGACTGGCTGCCGCCTGTCGTGCTCACCGAAGCGGAAGGCGCCGCGGTCTCCCTGGTGGAAGCGGTCTGGCGGGCGGAGGATGAAGCGGAAGAGCTCGAACCAGTCTGCTTGACGGACGTGGAACTGCTCTTCGCGGAGGAAGAGGAAGCGCCGCTTGTCGTCTGCTTCGCGCTTGCAGATGTGGCCTTGGCAGAAGTGCTGCTTGAGCCGGAAGTACTGCGGACAGCGCTGGAAGAGCCGCTTGAACTCCCAGCGGCTGTAGAGGCGCTCGCCCGTGGCGAGCGGGACGGCGACCTCGGAGGCAATCTGTGGGAAGACCTCCCAGTTCTCGGGCAGGACGACTTCCTCGAGGAACATCGGGTGGTAGGGCTCGAGGGCCTTCGCCAACACCTTGGCCATGGGCTTGTGCACGCGTCCGTGGAAGTCGACGCCGATGCCCAGGCCATCGCCGAAGGCCTCGCGGATCGACGACACGCGGTCGACGACAGCCTGGACCTTGTCGTACGAATCGATGTAGTGGAGCTCCTCGGTACCGTTCATCTTCACGGCATCGAAGCCGCGCTCGACGCGGTCACGAGCCTGCTCGACGACATCGGACGGACGGTCGCCGCCGATCCAGGAGTAGACCTTGATGCGGTCGCGCGCCGCACCGCCGAGAAGCTCGTAGACGGGAACGCCGAACGCCTTGCCCTTGATATCCCAGAGCGCCATCTCGAGACCCGAGATGATGCTGCCGTTGATGGGGCCGCCGCGGAAGAACGAACGGTGCAGCTCCTGCCAGATACGCTCGATCTCGAAGGGGTTGCGGCCGATGATGCGAACTGGAAGATGAAGCCGATGAGGTGCTCGCCTGCATCCTCGGTGGAGATGAGGGCCATGCCCTCGGGGAGGGTGAAGCCGCCCGAAATGGCAAGCTGGGTGTGCACGGGAGCGAGCAGCGTGGCGATCCAGAGCATCATGCAGGTGATGATCGTGGTAGAGAGGACGCCGCGGAAGACGTTGCCGTTCGAGAAGGCGCAGGGCCAGGCAGCGAGCCACATCGCCATGTAGGCGATGTCGGCCATGGGCAGCAGGCCGTTGCCGGGAAGGACGACGGCGAGGACGAGCGTGATGGGGACCATGATGATGCCGACGGTGATGCAGGAGTCGTTGGCGATGGTCAGGGCAGCGTCGATGCCCATGGTGAAGTCGGAGTCGGGGAAGCGCTTGGAGAGGACTTCCTTGACGGCGTTCGCGAAGGGCATGAGGCCTTCCATGAGGATCTGCATCATCTTGGGGGTGAGGACCATGGCAGCGGACGTGGACATGCCGATGATGAGGATGGTGTCGACGGGGTCGCCGGCGAGCAGCGAGATAATGCAGCCGATGATGAAGCCGAGGAACATGGGCTCGCCGAGGAAGCCGAAGCGCTCCTGGACGCCCTCAGGCGAGATGTCGATCTTGTTGATGCCGGGGATGATGTCCCAGAGCTTGTTCAGGAGATAGGCGACCGGAGCCCAGCAGACGGAGTTGGACGTGGGGAAGTTCACGCCCTCGAGCTCGAAGTAATCCTCGACGTACGGCGTGGTCCAGTCTGCGAGCTTGAAGGTGATGATGGCATCGAGCGCGGCGGCGATGAGGGCGATGATCGTGTTCTGACCGCTCGCATACCAGACGAGGGCGCCGGTGAAGATGAAGTGGTTGTAGGACCAGAAGTCGACCATGACGGTGCGGGTCGTCTTGGTGATGAGCATCACGGCGTTGATGCCGAGGACGACGAAGACGACGACGGCAGCCAGGGGGAAGGCCCAGGTCGCAGCTGCGCGCGCAGGCCAGCCCACGTCCATGATGGAGGTCTGGATGCCCCAGTTGGCAACCATGCCGGCAACGGAGCCGGACACCTGGGCGACGAACCAGTTGATGACCATGTTGAC
>CADAXR010000106.1 GCA_902791945.1 uncultured Bacteroidia bacterium | reverse complement strand
CGATGAGATTGAGCGCCAGAGGGCCTATTTCAAGGCCACTGCGCGCCACAATGCCCTTACTCTTGACGACAGGGATTATGACGACCCGCATCCAAAGGTGATAGAATGGACCCCTGAAGGACGAGTCCAGCGGCTCACCGTGCAGCATGAGGCCTATGAGGGCCTTACCCGCCGCCGCAGCATTGAATTCGTTGATGAGAAATACTTCGTCGTGACCGATGTCGTCAAGGGCCCCGCTTCCGGCCGCCTTACGCTCCGGAACGGCCTCGGGGCCGGTTCCGTTGAAGAAACCGCTCCGGGCGTGTATATTTACAGGGATGGCGATGCCGGCCTCCGGATAGAGGTCTCCGGGCCTGAGGGATCCGGGGTGCGTCTTGAACAGGACTGGTTCAGTGAGGCCATGCACGAAAAATCCCTCCGTCCTGTAATCCGCCTGGACGTCACCCGCGCACCCGGAAGCGGAGAGCAGCGCTTCGTTACTACGATTCAGCCTCTAAAAGCCCGCCCCGTCTGGGAAGAATAAATCAGCGCCCTGCGTCATTAAGGGCTTTGTGGAACATGTCAATAAGGGCGTCGATGGACTTGTGGATATCGTATTCGGCGGCGAGGGCGGCATAGCGCGGCGCCATTTCCTTCCGTCTTTCCGGATGCTCTATCCACCAGTCTATCTTCCGTGCAAGGGCCTTGGGGTTCTTGGCCGGGAAGGTGCTGTGATTGTCGAGGGCGAACTGTGACGTGGCGGAATACTTACCCTTGGCGATGAGCGGTACGACCCCTTCCCGCAGCGATTCCAGGCAGGACAGGCCTTCCACCTCGATATAGGCGCAGTGTACAAAGAGGTCGGCCGTGCGGGCCAGGTCCTTCAGCCCCCGGGAGTCAAGGAATACGAATTCGGGAGGATATCTCAGGACACCTTCCTCTACCAGTTCGTCGGCTTTCCTGCGGTAGGCTTCCTCTTCCGGTCCCTTGCCCGCAAAGATAAGCCTGAGGTCCCTGGAGTGGCCGGAGAAAGACGCGGCCCTGAGGAGTGTCATCTGGTCTTTTTCGTTGGAGAGCCGTCCTATGTTGACTATGCGGAAGGATTTGTCTTCCGGGTCCCTGACCGCAGTGGAACGGACGGGATCCGGAATGATGCCGTTGGAAATAAGGTGGAGCCTGGCTTTGAACCTGTGCCTCTTTAAACGGTCCATCACGTTCTGAGTGGGACACTGGATGTCCGAACAGTACCTGAAGACGAGGTCCCTCCAAAGGTTGAGCGTGGCCCAGTTGATGGTTTTGGAGTAGTCCAGTCCCACGGATGCATAGAGGTTTTCAGGGTGAAGGTGATATGTCCCCGTGACGGCCTTGCCGGATTTTCTGGCAAGGATGGCCGCCTTGGCTTCAAGGACCATCGGCTCTTCAAGGTGGACCAGGTCGGCCCATTCCACGGCTCTGCTGATGGTCTCCATGTCACTCTGTGCAAACTGGTATCCCTGGGCCTCTATCAGACCGTGGACAAAAGGGAGGTTAAGGTCTTCCAGCGGGTATTCCGGCTGGGGCCCTTCCGGATCCTTGTTCTTTCCGGACAGAACCCGCACGTCCACTCCCGCTTCTTTCAGATATTGCACCGTCCTTCGTGCCGATGCGCACAGTCCGTTCCCCTTGAGGTAAAAATTATTGATTACGAATAATACTTTCATAAGCACGAATGAGAGGGTTATTCCCCGTGCAGGCGGGTGTTGGATTCTATGTCCCAGGGGCAGCCCGGGCCGAAGACTTTTTCCACCAGGGCGTCATAGATGCCAGCCCGTTTGGCGAGGTCCAGGAGGTTGATGCGGTAGCGCATCAGCTGGGTGTACGGGACCATGTCCTTCAGCATCATGCGGCTTACGCCGATATCTTCGGGGTCTGTCGGGGCTCCGACGATGCGGAAGCTCTCCCGCATCTTTTCAAAAGGCCAGACCTGGGCGCGATACTGCTCCCGGAGCGCAGGCCAGTTGTCCCTGACCTTTGTCAGCTGCTCACGTACTGCGGCTTTGTCGCCATATTTTTTTGTAATCTCCCTTACGCCGAGCTCGGGATCGACAAAGCCGGCGAAGACCTTCCTCGCGCGGGCCTGCTCCTCTTCGAGGGAGGGCCATGCGGCTACGCAGGTGTCAACATCAAGCGAAGAGAGATCCATCTTCAGGAAGGCGTCGAAGAAAGCGCACATCGTCAGCGTGCCGATGGCCACCTGGAAACCGTGGCTCTGGAGTTTCCCTTTGTAACGGTGGGCCGTCATGTCGAGATAGTGGCTGAAAAGGTGGTCCGTGCAGGAGGCCGGGCGGCTGGAACGGGCGGCCTGCATCGCAAAGCCGCTGTAGGTCAGCCCCTCGAAGAGCAGGGCGATCGCATCTGGATTTCCTGCCGCCACGCCCTCCGGGTCGGAGAGCATCTCGTCCAGGACGTCCTGAAGGACGTGCCAGGCGGCGGGATGGATGGGCTCGGTCCCGAAGAGGTCGGCAATCATCCACTCGGCGCCGCAAGGAACTTTTGCCGCCAGGTCGGCGTAGCCGGCTGCGGTCATCTCCTTCGGCGCGGCCGCAATTATGTCGATATCAGCGACGACCGCCACCGGAGCCGGGCACTCGAAGGTCTGCTTGAGTCCCTTGTAGGTGATGGATGCTCCGAAAGAGGTGTATCCATCCACGGAGGCGGCTGTCGGCAGAGTCAGATATGACTGCCCGTGGTGATGGGAGGATAGTTTGCAAAGGTCGTTTATGACTCCGGATCCGACCGACACCAGGACGGCGTCGGGACGGGCGTCCAGAAGGGCGTCCACCCTTTCCACATAGCTCCATTCCGCGTGGAATTCCTCTTCCATGATGATGTCCCGTTCCACGGGGATTCCCGATTCACGGAACGCCGCATAGACTTTTTCGCCGAGTACCGGCCATGTGTGGATGTCGGCCACGATCATTGCTTTCTTGCCGGGAAAGCAATCCCTGAACACTTCCGGCGCCTTGGTGGAAACGCCGGGCCCCATCTCGAACACCCTGGTGTCCGTAGCGATGGAAAGGGCTTTCTTTATTCTCTCTTGCATATTACTTATTAATAAAAAGCCCGGCACGAATACCGGGCTTTTTTTCGTCATAACCGACGGGTCGGAGACTAGAGGTTGTAGTCGGCGAACTCGATGTCGGTCTTGGCGCGCTCCTTGAGCTCTTCCTTCTGGTAAGCCTTCTCGAGGTTGGCTTTGACCTCGCTCTCCTTGCCCTGACGGGCGGCGATGATGGCCTTGAGGTAAGAGCACTCGGGGCTTGCGCACTTGATGGCGGCGGAAGCCTTGTCGAGCTGGTTCGTCAGGATGTAGGCGAGAGCTGTGTTGTGGCAGCAGCCGGGAGCGTCTGCGAGCTCGGCGGCAGCCTTGTCGTACTTGCCGTTGAGGATGTCGATGACACCCTGGGAGGCCTTGGCCTCAGGGGTGCCGGACTCGGCGAAGTACTTCTCGGCAGCCTCGGTGTCGCCGTTGCGGAGGGCGATGACACCCTTGGTCGCCTTGGCGTCGGCATCGTCTTCAGCGGTCGCGAGGACAGCGTCGGCCTCAGCCTTCTTGTCCTGGGACATGTAGAGGGCGGCGAGGTTGAGCTTGGCCCTGTTGCTGTTGAACTTGTCGATGGCGTGCTTGTAGATCCTTTCCTTCTCGGCCTGGTCCTTCTCGTTGGCGGCGGCGCGGAGGAGAGCCTCCTCGTCGAGAGCGTCGATGTCGTCCTTGGAGAGCTGCTTGAGCTCTTCGGCGGTGTAGTTCTGGTACTCTACGTTGGCGATGAGCCTTGAACGGCGCAGGCCGGGGAGAACCTCGCTCTTGAGGGTCGTGAAGACCTCGGACATGTTGCGGATCTCGCTCTCACGGACGTTAGGATCGCTGTACATGGAGAGAACGCGGAGGATAAGGTCCTTGTCCTCGATGTTGGACTCGCCGACGAGCTTCTGGAAGCCGTCCCAGTCCTCACCCTTGGACTGCACGTCCGGGGCGGCGAGGTCGTACTTCTTGGTAAGCTTGTTCCATGCCTTGTTTCCGGAGTCGCCACGCTTGGCGGAGAGGGCGTCGTTGAGCTCGACGGAACCTTCCGGGGAAGCGTAGGAGATGATCTCGGTGCCGGTCACGGTCTTGCGGTTGTTGGAGGAAATCTCGTCGAGAGCGGCGAGGAAGTCCTTCATGCTCTGGCCCTTGAGCTCGCTGTTGCGGAGCTCGGCGCTGTTGTAGGCGAACTGGATCTGGCCTTCGGCGGTCGAAGGGATGACCTCCTGGTAGGAGTCAGCCTTGGAACCGACGACACCGCCCTGCTTGACGAGCATGTAGGTCGTGTTCACACCGTCGGCGACTTTCTTGGAAGGAAGCTCGGCGGTCTTGGTCCTCTTCTTGTTCATCGCGACGCCGCGGAGCTCGAAGACGCTCTTCTCAACGCCCTTGACGTAGTCGAAGTGGATCTTCTCGGTCACGGTCTGGCCGTCGGGGGAGACAACGGTGTAGTTGTCCTTGACCTTGGGTCCCTGGTAGTAAAGCTTCTCGCCGACAACCTCTCCGCCGTCATAGACGAGCACGGGGGTAACCTCGAGGATGGCCTTGGGGTTGAAGTAGTCGGCAGGGTAGGTGACGGTCACGGTCGCGTCGATGCTGCCGGCGATGCACTCAAGCACCTGAGGGTCGCACTTGACGATAACGTTTTCAGCCTGCTCCTGCATTTTTTTGAGGGAGGAGCATCCGAATGCTGCGACAATGGTGATCGCGGCAAGGATTATTCTGAGACTTTTTTTCATATAAAAATGGTTTTGTTGAATTTTCACGTTCAGAATGCAAATATATAAATATTTTTTGCATTAGCACAAAATACCCGCGCGCGAATTGCGTATTTTTTCGCCGTTAATGATTATCTTTGCGTCACCATGGATACACAGGAACTCCAAAGACTAAAAAATAAGTACGACATAATCGGCAACGACCCCGCTCTCAACAGGGCCCTAGAGACGGCAGTGAAGATTGCCCCGACGGACCTTACTGTGCTGATAACCGGCGAAAGCGGAGTCGGCAAGGAGAACATCTCGAGGATAATCCACCAGTACGGCATACGCCGCGGCGGAAAATTCTTCGCCGTCAACTGTGGCGCCATCCCCGAGGGGACGATCGATTCCGAACTCTTCGGTCACGTCAGGGGCGCATACACAGGCGCGATCGAGACGCGCGCCGGCTATTTCGAGGAGGCCGACGGCGGCACCCTCTTCCTCGACGAGATAGCCGAGCTGCCCCTCGCCTCGCAGGCGAAGCTGCTCCGCGTCCTCCAGTCGGGCGAGTACATCAAGGTCGGCTCCGCCAAGGTGGAGCACACCGACGTCCGCGTCATCGCTGCGACGAACGTCGACCTGGCCTACGCAGTCAGCCGCGGCAAGTTCCGCGAGGACCTCTACTACCGCCTCTGTGCGGCTCAGATCCGCGTTCCGTCCCTGCGCGACCGTAAGGACGACATCTACCTGCTGTTCAGGAAGTTCACCTCTGATTTTTCCGAGAAATACGGCATGTGCAAGGTGTCCCTCACCCACGACGCCATAGAGCTGATCCGTTCCTACCGCTGGCCCGGCAACATCCGCCAGCTGATGAACTTCACCCAGACCGTCACTGCTCTCGAGTCCGTGAAGGTGACCCCGGTCTCCGG
>CADAXR010000105.1 GCA_902791945.1 uncultured Bacteroidia bacterium | reverse complement strand
GAAAAGATCAACGACAACAACAACGAGCGCAAGAGCATCGACCGCGAGATCACGCGGGACGCCATCGAGATGGTCCGCAGCGGCAAGGCCCTCTGCTCGGAGCACGCGACGATCGTCTATAACCCCGAGTGGAACAAGGGCGTCGTCGGTATCGTCGCCTCGCGCCTCGTGGAGGCGTTCTACAAGCCGACCGTCGTGCTCACGAAGTCAAACGGCTTCGTGACCGGTTCGGCGAGGAGCGTCCGCGGCTTCGACCTCTACGAAGCCATCGAAAGCTGCGCAGACCTGATGGAGAATTTCGGCGGCCACGTCTATGCCGCCGGCCTGACCCTCAAGGAGGAGCACCTGCAGGAGTTCGCCGAGAGGATGGACCGCTTCATCTCCGGCAAGATAGTGCCGGAAATGCTGGTTCCCGTCGTGGAGGCCGACTCCAAGATAGACTTTTCCGCAATCACCCCGAAGTTCTTCCGCATACTCAAGCAGTTCCAGCCGTTCGGCCCCGGCAACGCGAACCCGGTGTTCATAACCGAAGACGTCTATGACTCCGGCAACGGCCGCAAGGTGGGCGCGGAGGGTGTCCACATGAGGCTGGACCTCGTGGAAGGCAACCAGCCCTACCGCCAGATTCCCGCCATCGCGTTCAACATGTCGGAATACTACGACTACATCCGTGAAGGCAACCCCATCGACATCTGCTACTCCATAGTGGAGAACTTCTACCGCGGCAGCTCCTCCGTGCAGCTCCGCATCAAGGACATGAAAGAACATAACGAATTGATATAATGGCAATCAACAACCTCAGCGAGCAGGAGATCCTGCGCAGGGAATCCCTTTCCAAGATCAGAGAACTGGGCATCGACCCCTACCCCGCCGCTCTTTACCCCGTCAACGCATCCACCGCGGAGATTCTCTCCGGCTTCAACGGAGAGAACTTCCAGGAAGTCTGCATAGCAGGCCGCATAATGTCCCGGCGCATTATGGGCGCCGCGTCCTTCATGGAACTCCAGGACGCCGCCGGCCGTATCCAGGTCTATGTCAAAAGGGACGAAATCTGCCCCGAAGAAGACAAGACGCTGTACAACACCGTATTCAAAAAACTCCTCGACATAGGCGACATCGTCGGTATCAAGGGATTCGCCTTCATAACCCAGACCGGCCAGCTGTCGGTCCACGCGAAGGAACTCACCGTCCTCTCGAAGTCCCTGAAGGTCCTTCCCATCGTGAAGACGGACGCCGACGGCACCGTCCACGACAGTTTCGACGACCCGGAGCTCCGCTACCGCCAGAGGTATGTCGACCTCATAGTCAACCCGCAGGTCAAGGAGACCTTCGTCAAGCGCTCCAAGATAGTCGCCGCGATGAGGGAGTATTTCAACGCGGCCGGCTGCCTCGAAGTGGAGACGCCTATCCTCCAGAGCATCCCCGGCGGCGCGACGGCCCGTCCGTTCATCACCCACCACAACGCCCTCGACGTCGATATGTATATGCGTATCGCCAACGAGCTCTACCTCAAGAGGCTCATCGTAGGCGGATTCAACGGAGTCTATGAGTTCGCGAAGGACTTCCGCAACGAGGGCATGGACAAGACCCACAATCCGGAGTTCACCTGCATGGAGATCTATGTCGCCTACAAGGACTACAACTGGATGATGGAGTTCGTCGAAAAGATGCTGGAGAAGGTCTCCCTCGAGGTCAACGGCACGACGAAGGCCACCATCATGGGCAACGAGGTCGATTTCGCCGGCCCCTACCGCCGCCTCCCCATCCTTGAAGCCATCAAGGAGTACGCTGGCGTCGATGTCAAGGGCATGGGCGAAGACGAGCTTCGCGCCACCTGCAAGAAACTCGGAGTAGAAGTCGCCCCCGAGATGGGCGCCGGCAAGCTCATCGACGCTATCTTCGGCGAATTCTGCGAGAAGAACCTCATCCAGCCGACCTTCATCATCGACTACCCCGTCGAGATGTCCCCGCTTACAAAGCGCCACAGGAGCGACCCGACGCTCACCGAGCGTTTCGAACTCTTCGTCTGCGGCAAGGAGCTCGCCAACGCCTACTCCGAGCTCAACGACCCGATCGACCAGCTCGAGAGGTTCCAGGAGCAGGCCGCCCTCAAGACAAAGGGCGACGACGAGGCGATGTTCATCGACTACGACTTCGTGCGCGCACTCGAATACGGCATGCCTCCGACCTCCGGCCTCGGGATGGGCATCGACCGCCTCACTATGTTCCTCACCGGCGCAGAGACCATCCAGGACGTCCTCTTCTTCCCGATGATGAGGCCTGAAAAATTCTAGAAGCTATGAGGACCGAAGAGGTCAGTTCGGCTTCCAACCCGAAATTCAAAAAGCTCCTCGCCCTTCAGGAGAAGTCCTCGCTGCGCCGCAGCGAGGGCCTTTTCGTCGTAGAAGGGCGCCGGGAGATTGAGAATATGCTTCAGGCCGGATTCATCCCGGAGACGCTTTTCCTCTGCCCCGAGGTCTTCCCGGCCCCGGAGCGGCTCCTGGAAAAAGCCTCCGCGGCCAACCCCGGCCTCCTCGCAGTGGAAATCCCGCGGGCGCTCTACGCCAAAGCGGCCTACCGCGAGGGCACCGAGGGCGTCATTGCCGAAGTCCGCTGCCGCGACCTGAAGCTCGAAGACCTCCACCCCGGCGAAAATCCCCTGATAGTGGTCCTTGAATCGGTCGAGAAGCCTGGCAACCTAGGCGCCGTGCTCCGCAGCGCGGACGCCGCCGGGGCCGACGCCGTCGTCATCTGCGATCCCCTCACGGACCTCTACAACCCCAACCTCCTCCGCGCCTCCCTCGGGGCGGCATTCACCGTTCCCTGCGTAGCCTGCACCAGCGGCGAGGCCATCGCCTGGCTCAAGAGCCGCGGCATCCGCATCCTCACCGCCCAGCTCCAGGACTCCAGCCTTTACTACGACGTCCCGATGACCGGCGGCACCGCCATCGTCATGGGCACCGAATCCACCGGCCTCACCGACGAGTGGCGCCGCGCCGCAGACGCTCACATCCGCATCCCGATGCTCGGCACCCTCGACTCCCTCAACGTCTCCGTCTCCGCCGCCATCCTCCTCTTCGAGGCCGTCCGGCAGCGGCAGGGATAAGGGACCATCGCCCTTCCATCATTCTGCGGAACGGAGCAACCATTTCCAGACCGGAATGATTTCGATATCTGCTCCGTTCTCCGCCTTAAATGTGCGTTCTTCATCAAAAGTGACGATGACCATCCTGTCCAAACGATGAACTTTGTCAAGTTCTACCAGAGCCTTGACCTCTCTCTCGAAAGTATTGACATCTGCGGAGGTGGAGTAGCAGGCCTGAACGGCCAGTTTATCTTCAGGGACGAAGAAATCCACTTCTACATTACGATTCCAGAACCAGACCCTGTCTTCCCCATATCGGGTGCGAAGATCAACCGCACAGATATTTTCCAGGAGAGCGGTGTCCGGATCACTCAGGAATATCCTCAGAAGGCCGTTATCAACGAAATAGTGTTTCTTCACAGTCTCTTTCTCGGTAAACTTGGACGCATAGTTATTGAGGGAGAATACCAGAAACGCTTCCCTTGCATAATCTACGTAGTCCATAACGGATGCCGGGGTAGTATTCACGCCGGTAGATTTGACAAGGTTGGCAATGCGGTTATAGGCTACGGGGTGCTTAACCGTCTCGGCAAGTCGTTTGTATGTGAGGCGCACGGCCATCTCGTTCTTTAGCTTATGGCGTTGAATGATATCGCCAAGCAGGATTTTCTCGTACAGCTGGTTCAACCACTTGCGTTTATTGTTGTAAAGAAGAAGCTCCGGGAATCCGCCCCATCCAAAGTATTCGCCAAAGGTCAGGATAATTTCATTCCGACGTGCGCCATATTGCCAGTTGGAGCCGAGTTCGACACCTTTAGCTCTGAGATATTCCGGAAAGGAATAAGGGAATACCTGCTCATCCAGATACCGGTTCCCCAAAACAGTCGCCATGTCTTTGCTAAGCATCCTGGCATTGCTTCCAGTAATCATGACGATATATTTTCTGTTTGCAAGACGTCGGGCGAAGTGTTCCCAGCCGTCTATGTTCTGAATTTCATCCAGCAGAAGAATGGGCTTGTGAGGATACATGGAGGCATAAGCCTGAAGGATATCATCCAACTCCTCAGCGGTGATTACTCCGTAGAGACGCTCGTCATCAAAATTGATATAAAGTATCTCCTCAAGTCGATGCCCCTGCTGAATCAGTTCCAGTGCCTTCTGATATAATAGGTATGATTTCCCTGCATGGCGGATTCCGGTTATCACGTACCGGCCATTACTCTCAAAAACCAAGGAGCGCTTAATTAGTTCAGCTTCTACTGCAGCAATGTCTTCTTGTCCCTCCCGGATGATATTTTTCAATACTATTTTGTCCATGAAACTTAACCTATAATGTTCACCACAAAAATAATCTTTTTATTTACAATAAAAAAATTATGCCTAATATTTTTACTTACAATATAAAAATTACCATTCCTCCCCTTTCAGGCCGCACGGCGGCGGGAGGCGAGGAGAAGGCCGAGGAAGACGAGGGCGGCGTTGAGGGTGAGGAGTTCGTAGCCGAAGCGGTAGCCGGCGAACCAGCGGGCTGAGTTAAGATCAAGCACAAGACAGATTAGAGGAGCGGCGACGGCGATTGCCGGCGTCCACTTGTCGCGCACCTGGCGGCGGGTCAGGATGCCGAAGGCGAACAGGCCGAGGATGGGGCCGTAGGTGTAGCTCGCGAGGCGATAGACGGCATCTATCGCGCTCGTGGAGTTGAGGGCGGCGAAGACCACTATGGTCACGCCCATCGCGAGGGCTATCACGGCGTGGACGATTTTCCGGACGGACTCTCTGGAGGAGCCGAGGATGTCCACCGTAAACGAGGTCGTGAGGGCGGTGAGGGCGGAGCCGCCGGAGCCATAAGCGCTGAGGGCGAGGCCTATGATGAAGAACACGGCGACGACCGAAGGGAGTACGCCGCCTGTCGCGACGGCCGGGAACAGTTTGTCCCCGGTCTCCTTCACCCCCGTAGCGTCGGCGAAGAGGTATAGCAGCACGCCGAGAAACAGGAACATCGCTATGACAACCGTCTGCAGGAGCGAACTCAGGATAAGGTTGTTGCGGCTGGCCCTCGCATCCTTTGTCGCGAGGGTGCGCTGCATCATGTCCTGGTCCAGGCCGGTCATCGCTATAACCATAAGAAGGCCACCGAAGAACTGTTTCCAGAAATAGTACGGAGAGAGAGGGTCGTCGAACCAGAACACCTTCGACATCCCGCTGCCGGCGACAAGGGACAGGGTCCCCTTGAAGCCCGTGCCGAAATATCCCGCGATGAAAACGACGGACAGTACCACGGCCACTATCATGCTGACCGTCTTTACCACATCCATCCAGATGACGGACTTCACTCCTCCGCGGAAGGTATAAAGGAAGATGACGGCGCAGGAGATCAGCACATTGACGAAAAACGGAACGCCGAGCGGCTCGAAAAGGAGCATCTGCAGCACGAGGCAGACAAGGTAGAGCCTCACCGATGCGCCGAGCAGTTTCGAGATGAAGAAAAACCACGCGCCGCTCTTGTAGGATGCCATACCGAAACGCTGCTCAAGGTACTGATAGACCGAGACCACCCCGAGCCTGAAATAGAGCGGGGACAGGACGAAGGGAAAAAGCCGATGCACATCTGGAGATATGCAAAACCGGAAGCGCCCACCATCCCCGGCACGGACACGAAAGAGACGCCCGACATACAGGCGCCTATCATTGCGATTGAAACGAGCCACCAACTCCTGACCGTCTGCTTCTCCATTATTCCACCACGGGGGCTTCTTTGTTTACAGTCAAGGTGTCAGGGGCAGGGAGATCGGGGCTGGCGGTCCTGCGGGTTACGTGGCCGAGGCCGAAGGCAAGGCGGGCCTTGAGGCCGAAGCCTATTGTCTTCGGACGGGTCGTCAGGTTCTCGCTGACGGAAGGGATAGTGGCCTCTACCCGCTTGCTGCCGCCGCTATCGGTGATTTTCACGGAGGGGACAGGTGCGGCGCAGGAAGAGAGTACTGAAGACGACGTACCGTCCGAGATGACGAGGGGCTCCCCGCCATCCGCCTGGGAGACCAGGCCGGCGTCGATGAATATGCCCGTATAAAGGGCTATGGCCGAATTGAAGCACCAGCGGACGC
>CADAXR010000104.1 GCA_902791945.1 uncultured Bacteroidia bacterium | reverse complement strand
GGCTATAGCGGAAAAATCGCCAAGGGCTTTTTCCGCATCACGGGCTTTGCTGCCGACGACTGGGCGGACAGGGTGTACTCCTACGAGAGGGATATCAGGGGCTCTTTCAGTGCGCCCGCCTATTATGGCAGGGGAGCGTCGCTTTCCGCCTTCGGGTCCTGCACCTTCAGGGTGCGGAAGCGCTACAAGTTCTCGTTCGGCGCCAGGGGATTTCTCACTATGAAAAAGCCCGTGCCTTGGAAGGCCGGGCTTAATGTCCTCGGAGAATTTACTTTTTAGGGATCTTGATTTTCTGTCCCGGCTGTATGTTCTCGCTGATGTTGTTGTATTTCATAATGTCGGCGGCACTGACTCCGGAATACTGGGATGCGATCTTGTAGAGAGTGTCTCCGCTCTTCACCGTGTAGGTCGTGTATCCGCCGGACCCGGAGGAAGAAGATGACGACGAGGTGGACTTCCCGGAAGACGACGACTTGGAAGACGACGATCCGCCGCTCTTCTTGCCTACCTTGAGGGACTGGCCGACACGGATTGTCGTGCCCTTGAGGCCGTTCCAGCTCTTGAGCTGGTTGACGGAGGTGTGGTACTTCGAAGCGATCTTGCCGAGCGAGTCGCCGCTCTTTACCTTATAATATATCCAGGAATAGCTTCCGGAACCTCCGCCGCTGACGGAAGGACCCTCGCCGGCGTTGCCGTAGCGGTCAACGTCGACGCCGCTGAAGATTTCCTTGGCCCTGTGGTTATAGACGGTGTCCTGGACGTCGATGAAGGCGGCGCTGTAGTTGTAGGGGAGACGGAGGATGTACTCGCCCTGGCTGCCCGGCACTATGTCCTTATAATACTGCGGGTTGAGGTCGCGCAGATCGCCCACGGGGATGCCGATGAGCTCCTCGATCTGGCGGAAGTGGAGGTTCTTGTGGATGTGGAAGGTGTCGGTGTGGGCCGGCATCACGACGGGGGAGGGCTCGAGGCCGTACTCCTTGGCGTAGTTGACGGCGTACATCGCGCCGACCATCGCGGGGACATATCCCCTCGTCTCCTTCGGGAGATAGGGATAGATGGACCAGAAGTCGCGGCTTCCGCTGCGCTTGATGGCCTTGTTGACGTTTCCGGAGCCGCAGTTGTAGGAGGAAATCGCAAGCGACCAGTCGCCGAATATGGCGTAGGCGTCCTTGAGATAACGCGCCGCCGCATCGACCGATGCGAACGGGTCGCGCCTCTCGTCGACGAAGGAGTCGATGGCGAGGCCGTAGCCCTTGGCGGTGTTGTACATGAACTGCCACATTCCGGTCGCCCCGGCCCTCGACACGGCGAGGGGATTGAGGGCGGACTCGATTATGGCGACGTATTTGAGCTCCACGGGAAGTCCGTAGCGGACGAATGTCTCCTCGAAGATAGGCATGTAATAGGTGCAGAGGCCGAGGATGTGGCTCATCTTGCGCGGCATCTTCTCGGAGTAGAGGATCATGTAGTTCTTGACGGTCTCGTTGTAGGGGAGGGTGATGAACGAGTTCATCTTCTCCAGCCTCTCGATCATCACTTTGTCCGGGACGTTCGAGGTGAAGTGGACGCTGTCCATGTTGAAGCCGCCGCCCTCTTCCGAGGCGCGGGCCTGCCTGTGGATGTACCAGAGGCTGAGGAGGCTGTCGGTCGATTCGGGGGTATAGCTGTCGCCGGACATTCCGGCGGCGGATTTGTCCTCGTTCTCCCGGAAGATCTCGATCATCTCGTCCCTGATGTTGTCTTTCTTGCTCTCTTCTTTCTTGAGGTTGTCGAGCTCCTCCTGCAGGGCTTCGACCTTGCGGACCAGAAGTTCGTTCTGGCGCAGCAGGTCTTTCTTGCTCTGGGCCTGGAGCGGCGCGGCGGCCGCGATAAGTGCCAGGCCGATAAGTATCTTGTTGAAATTCATAGGCATCAGAATCTTAGGCCGATTGAAAGGCCGACCCCGGGCGAGGGCCCGCCGGCCGAAAAGGCCGGGACCGAGACGGCGGATGTCGCACCCGAGTAGGCGTATGCTTCAAGCGGAGAATAGATTTTCGGCTCTATATGGACCGAGAGGTCGTCGGACAGCTCGAAGTCCTGCATGTAGGCGAAGACGTTGGCGTCGATGACCTGCAGCAGGTAGAAGCCGACGAGGGCGACTATCGAGTAGTCGCGGTACCGTCGGAAGACGTTGCGGTAGTAGAGGGCCGTCTCCGCCGAGATCGGCCCCGTGTACGGGACGTCCGGCGAAGTCGCTTCGTTGTGGATACGCTTGTATCGGATGTAATTCGTGTGATTGTTGACAAGGAAATAGGTCGAACCCATCAGGGCGCCCCAGTAGATTGGAACCTTCCAGTACTCTCCGTTGTACATCTGTCCAAGGCCCGGCAGAAGGATGGAGTAGAGCGTCGATTTTCCCGGGTGCGGCTTGCGGGAGGACTTGTACGAGGCCGTGCCGTCCATTAGGGAGGCCCACCAGAACAGCGCGGCGCCGCTGTAGGCTATGATGCTCCCGGTCCTGAACTTCTGGTCTCCGGTCGCCTTGTAGCGCTGGCCGTAATAGACGCCGAGGCCGATTCCGGTGCCGATACCGCCGTAGATGATCGGAAGCTTCCAGTAGTCCTTGTTATAGATCTGCATGCCGCCGATGATGATGGTGGAGCCGCCGAAAAGGGTTCCGATGCGGGCCTGCCTCTTGTGGGCGAGGCCGCCGAAGTATTCCTTGAAGGAGAAAAGGTGCTTGGAAGTGTCCTGGGCCGTCGTGTCCTGTCCGGTGTCATAGTTCTGGTGGAAGGCGTCCTCCTTGAACTGGGCGGACGCCTCCGTTCCCGCTGCGAGCAGGATGAGGACCAGAAGGATATGACGGAGACGGCGCATAGGCTAGTCTTCGAACAGTTTCAAGAACTGTTCCAGCTGGGCGTCGTCGTCGAAACGGAGGGTCAAAGTGCCCTTCCCGGAGGGAGAACGGCGTATTTTCGCCCCGTTGAAATAGCGCCCGACGCTTTCTATCACCTTGTTGCAGAGCTCCGGCAGGGCGGCTTCCACCTTCGGCGCAGATTCGCCGCGGCGGATGCGCTCCTCGGTCTGCCGCACGGAAAGCCCGTCGCGGATGATCACGTCGCAGAGGAACTCCTGGAAGGCGGGATCCTCCACTCCGAGGAGAACCTTTGCGTGGCCGACGGAGATCAGGCCGACCTTGAGGTCGTGCTGGACCTTCGCCGGGAGGCGGAGGAGGCGGAGCGTGTTGGTCACGGTCACCCTCTTCTTGCCGAGGCGCTCGGCGAGCTTCTCCTGGGTCAGCCCGCACTCGTCGATAAGACGCTCGTAGCCGAGGGCGACCTCGATGGGGTCGAGGTCCTGCCTCTGGACGTTCTCCACGATGGCCATCTCGAGCATCCCCTGGTCGTCGGGGCTGAGGACGTAGGCGGGGATGAACTCCATCCCGAGGCTCTGGCAGGCGCGGAAACGGCGCTCGCCGCTGATGATCTGGTAGCGGCCGCCGACAGGGCGCACGCTGATGGGCTGGATGAGCCCGAGCGTGCGGATGGACTCCGTGAGTTCGCGGAGGGCCTCCTCGTCGAAGGCGGTGCGCGGCTGGTACGGGTTGGCGTCCACGAGGTCCGCACGGACCTTCAGGACGTCCGGCGACTGGGCCTGCTGCGCGCCTCCGCGTGCTACCTGCTTGTTGATGTAGCCTACGGGTTTGCGCAGGCTGTCGACGTCGACTTCTTCTCCGAGGATGGCGCTGAGGCCTCTTCCTAATCCTCTTTGTGGTTTATTTGCCATTGCGTTCGAGTATTTCTTTGGCGAGACTGAGGTAATTGGACGTGCCGTTGCTCATCACGTCGTAGAGAATGATGGGCTTGCCGTAGCCGGGGGCTTCGCTGAGGCGGATATTGCGCTGGATGATGGTCTCGAAGACCATGTCCTTGAACCTCTCGCGCAGCTCGCGGACGACCTGGGTGTGGACCCTCGTACGCCCGTCGAACATCGTGACGACGAAGCCTTCGATGGTGAGGGAGGTGTTGATGCTGCGCTGTACGATCATTATCGTCTGCAGCAGCTTTCCGAGCCCTTCGAGGGCGAAGAACTCAGGCTGGACGGGGATTATCACCGAATCCGCAGCCGCGAGGGTGTTGATCGTAATGAGCCCGAGGGAAGGGGAGCAGTCGATGATGATGTAGTCGTACTCGTCGCGGAGGGGTTCGAGCGCCCTTTTGAGCACCGTCTCCTTGTCATCCACGTCCGCCAACTCCAGCTCCGCGCCCACGAGGTTGATGTGGGAGGGAATCATATGGAGATTGTGGATCTCCGTCTGGATCAGGGCGTCGGAGATGCCTATCTCGCCGATAAGCACTTCATAAAGGGTCCTTTTGTCCTTGCTCCCGGGGGAGAAATTGAGACCGGAGGTCGTGTTCGCCTGCGGGTCCGCGTCGATTATGAGCACCTTCTTCTCGAGCACGGCCAGCGACGCCGACAGGTTTATCGCCGTCGTCGTCTTTCCGACCCCGCCCTTCTGGTTTGCTATTGCTATTACTTTAGCCATTTATTGCTATGAAAATATATATAACCTGCAAAACTAATAAAAATCCCCCTCTTTGACAAATGCGACATGGGGTTTTCGTAGCGTGCCACCCCCGGCGGAGAAAACCCCATGTCACATTTGTTATGTTTAAAATTTTTTAATTTTTTTCATATTAAGCAATTACGGGGTATATAATTACATCCGCTCAAAAATTAGGCTATGTTTACTTACAAATAATTTGTAAAAATTTTAATTCGTCTTAAAATATCAAAGTGCAAGGTGCTAACCTGCACATTTACAACACTTGCGATTTAGATTTATTCTTCATATTTTGCGTCGAGTTAGTAGTTTGGGGAACCATTATTAAAAGATTTGCCATATGAAAAAGAAGTATCTGACCCCTCCTGAAGTAAGGATTGGGCTTGCTCTTAGGTTTGAGAGCAACATCCTTGTCTCCAATGTTCCAGGCGGGTCGTCTTCGGGTGAAGACCTCGACGATCCGGATCCCTTTGATCCCTTCAGCTGAGAATGTGTAACCTTTAAAAGAAGAAAGTTATGAAAAAGATATTTCTCAGCATATTTGCATTGACGGCCATATTCGCCGTTTCCTGCAACAAGGAGCTTTCCAAAGAGGACCTCGCTCCTGTCCTCTCCAAGGGGACCATTTATAAAATTAAGGCCTCCGTCGATGACCAAACCAAAACGGCCTATGCCGATGGCAAAACCTTCAGCTGGGTCGCCGGCGACAAGATTGCCGTCGCAATCTCCAATCCGGACGGCGAAGTTGATTTCGCCGAATTCTCCACTTCAGAAAGTGGCCCGGTCGCCGAATTCTCCGGCGTGGTCGAGGATTATTACCGCCCCGTCATGGGCGGTTACGCCGTGTACCCCACGTCGCTTAATCCGACCTACCTCGACAATGGCCTGATAAGCGTAGACTATCCTTCCGTCTGGGATGCGCGCGGACTTGATGATCCTCTTTCCATCCTCCCTCTTGCCGCATCGGCCGATGAGGACGGCAATTATGCCTTCCAGCACGCTACAGGTATCCTCAAACTCAGCTTTACTAATATCCCGGAAGACGCAATGGAGGTATATTTAGTTGCCGACAGCCAGGCCCTTACCGGTACATATTATATCGACCTTGGAGAGGCAGGGGAGTCATATGCTCAGTATGACAAGACCATTTCCGACGGATGGTGGCTCAGCGGGACCGGTTATCTCAACACCTCGGTCTATTTCGACCGTCCGGCCAGCGGCAGTGCAACCATATATGTGCCTGTGCCCGTCGGCACGCTTAACGCCGGCCTGACCATCAGCCTCCGTAATTCCGGCGGATCCACCCTGTATTCCAAGACTACGACCAAGGACATTCCCGTCGCCCGCAAGCAGATTGTCGCCCTGCCTACCC
>CADAXR010000103.1 GCA_902791945.1 uncultured Bacteroidia bacterium | reverse complement strand
CTGGTGAAGGTGGCATGGGACCTGCTGGGGCCGAGCTTCCGCGAACTCACGGACAGCTCCCTCCCGGCGGAGACCGAACGGGAGATGCTGGAGATCATCCGCAGCGTCCCCGGGGTGGAGGACCCGCACAACCTCCGTACACGCCGTATCGGCAACCACATCGCCGCGGAGGTTCACATCCGCCTCGACGGCGCCCTGTCCCTCGACGAGGCGCACGAGAAGGCCTCCGAGGTGGAGCGCCTCTTCCGCGCCCGCTTCGGCCCCTCCTCCCACCTCATCGTCCACATGGAGCCCGTGAAGCGGTGAGGGCGGGCGGCGCGGCACGGCGAAGGCAGGCCCCTGCCCTCTCGCGCCTGATTTGGCCGCAACTTTTAGTGCACATCGAGCCCTCGAAGCGGTAATGTAAGATGCGGTGACTAAATCATATGAGTTTTTGCGGTGTGGTTGGATTGTGGCTCAAAACAGCGTGTTGGGGGTGTGGAGCGTAAATGGCTCAATGACAGGTGGTTGCTGAAAGTCTTTCCCCTGAAAATTTGGGGGAAAGACTTTCGGTAATGTTTTGATTTATAGTCAGTTATACTCCACGCTAAAATAGCGGCTTTGGCGGTGTCAGGACAGGGTCTCGAACAGGAGGCTGTAGGCGGCCGCCTTTTTCTCGAGCGGCAGGGGATATGCGCGTGACGTGGAGGGCATTCGCCAGAAGCGGAGAGAGCCCTCGGCTGCGGGCGAGAGGGCAGTGGCGGTGCTAGGCGATGTGATGGGGGAGGTGCTGGGTGAAAAGGTTGGGCTGGCGCTGGTTGAAGATACAGGCTTGCAGGCCGAAATGATGGTGGAAGCGCCGGGCGATATGATGGTAGAGCCGCCGGGCGAAATGGCGAGAGGGATGTCGATGTAGGCGCCGACAGGGGGGATGGGGGAGGAGAAGGCGGTGGCGGCGAGGGTGCTGGCTTTTTCGCCGGTGGTGACGAGGGTGTGGCACTGCGGGATGCGGGAGAGGAGCGCCGGGATGTCGGTGGGGGTGACGACTTCAAGGAAGGCGTCGGAGGCGTTGTCTTTGAGGCGGCGGACTTCGCATGCGGTGTCGTAGAAGGCGAGACCTTCGGCAGTGCAGAAGGCGCGGATGGCGGCCTCGTCGAAGCGCTTTTCGCCGGGGATGCAGAAGTGATCTTTGTCCCCGAAGTGGATCAGTCCGAGGATACGCCAGAAGTCGTTGATCCAGTTGGGGTAGTAGAACGGCATACACCACCGGTGCGGCTGCGGCGGGAAGCTCCCGAGAAACAGCACGCGCGCCCCCTCCGGCAGGAACGGCTCGAACGGGTGCCGCTCCGTCCGGCCAGGCTCGGGAGCGAGCCCGGTCCGGGCGTGAGCGGTCGACGGCTTGCGCTGGGGGCGGTCAGCCGCTGGGCTGGAGGGGGCGAGGGATGGCATCGAGCCGACAGTGTTAGGGTTGGAGGTCGGGGGCGCTGTGGGAGCGGGAGTGTTTGCGGGGTGGGGCATGGGGTGTTTCATTGGTCAAATGTAGATATTTCCTGCGGAATGGCAAAGGGGGGAGGGGTGGCGATAGAGAAATATTTGATATCTTTGTGGAAACAGAGAATTCGTATGAAAACCATACTCGTCACCGGCGCCGCCGGCTTTATCGGCGCCAACCTGGTCCTCCGGCTCCTGGATGGGGAGGCCCCCCTCCGCATCGTCGGCCTCGACAATATGAACGACTACTACGACCCCGCCCTCAAGGAGTACCGCCTCCGCCTCATCGAGAAGAAGGCGGCCGCCCTTTCGGCGGCGCGCGCAGCAGAGCAGGCCGGCACAGCGGCAGCGGAGGCCGGAGCGGGCAGCGAGTGGGTGTTTGTGAGGGGGAGTATTGCGGACAGGGGGTTGGTGGAGAGGCTGTTTGGGGAGTACAGGTTTGATGTGGTCGTGAATCTGGCGGCGCAGGCGGGGGTGAGGTATTCGATTGAGAATCCGGATGTGTATATCGAAAGCAATATTGTCGGGTTCTATAATATTCTGGAGGCCTGCCGGCACTCCGGGGAGAATGCGGCCGACGGATATAAGGGGGTGCAGCATCTGGTATATGCCTCGAGCTCAAGCGTCTATGGCGGGAACAAGAAGGTGCCGTTCTCGGTGGAGGACAGGGTGGACAACCCCGTGTCGCTGTATGCCGCGACCAAAAAGAGCAACGAGCTGATGGCCTACTGCTACTCCAAGCTCTACGGCATCTCCTCGACCGGACTGCGATTCTTCACGGTCTACGGCCCCGCCGGACGCCCCGACATGGCCTATTTCGGCTTCACCGACAAGCTCCTCGCGGGCAAGACCATCCGTATCTTCAACTACGGCAACTGCCGCCGCGATTTCACCTACATCGACGACATCGTCGAGGGCATCGTCCGCGTGATGGGCCGCGCCCCTTCGGGCACCACTGAAGGTGGTGCTGCCGGCAATCAGGGTGCTGCCGACAATACAGGCGCTGCAGGTGCTGCCGCTCCCGCCGACTCCCCGGTGCCGTATGCGGTGTACAATATCGGCGGGGGAAGGCCGGAAAATTTGCTGGAGTTCGTGAAGATACTGCAGGAGGAACTGGTGAGGGCGGGGGTGCTGCCGGAGGACTACGACTTCGACGCCCACAAGGAACTGGTGCCGATGCAGCCGGGCGACGTGCCGGTGACCTACGCCGACTCGTCGGCCCTGGAGCGCGATTTCGGCTTCACGCCGCAGATCCCACTCCGCGAAGGGCTCCGCCGCTTCGCCGAATGGTATAAATCCTACTACTGCTTTGCATGATGAAACGATCGCCAAAAAGGCCATCGCCGTCAAAACAGTTTTAAATAGTGCTTTCATAGAGTCTTGCAATTAAATCAACCAAAGATGAGATTACAAGACATCGGAATTTATGATGCATTGATGCGATTTTTCCCCCGTTAGTCTTTTTGTTAACCGATTTGTTAATACCCCGCTTGTAACTTTGATGCCGCATTTGAAAAGTTACTAATAACTAATGGACACAATTATCAGAGCGGAGTATGAGACTCCGGAGACAACGATTTACATCCTGTCTGAACTTTCCGAGACATGCCTGAGCCAGGGGGCATCTATTACACCCTTCGAGGAAGATGATGAGCTGGTATGGTAATATGACGGAGGACACAATTATGAAAATTTCAAGAATTATTCTCGCAGCTGCATGTGCTGCAACCATGTTCTCCTGCTCGAAGGAGAATCTCCTCGAGACCCAGAAGGTCCATCTTACTTTCAGTGTGACCAGTGAGCCTTCCGCCCTGAAGGCGGCTCTCAATGCGAACGCTGTCGAATTCCGGGCAGGCGACAAGATTGGCGTATGGGACGGTACCGGCATGAACTGCTTTGAAACAACGGCGGGTGGTGCGCACGCGAGTTTCTCGGGTACTGCAGCCTCCGCTGCTACTTATATCCTGATAAGCCCTTACAACGATAACTATACCGTTAACGGTTCGGTCGTTACTTTCTCAATCCCCGAAATCCAGGTGGCCACCCCCGGCAGCGTGGACCCCAACGCCCTTGTCAGCATGGCCAAGGTAAACGGCACTTCAGGAGAAGCCGTTCTTGACAACTGCGTGGGCCTTGTAAAGGTTGTGGTGCCTGACGGGCTTACGGTCAAGGAGATCCATGTCGGCGGCGGAAAGGGCTCGACTGTGGGAATCTGCGGCTCTTTCACATTCAATACCAACAATCAGGCAGTGAACTATGCCGATGCCGGCAGCATGCGCACGAGCATTACGCTTGTTCCGCAGGCCGGTCAGAGCGTAATCGCCCCCGGCACATACTATATCGCCGTCCGTCCCTTTACATATAACGCAGGTCTCGCCATTGCCTATGTAAATGCGAACAACCAGCTTTGCAAGCGTACAACGGCAAATGCCGTCGCCGTGGAACGCAATCACATCCGCCCTGTCGGCTCACTCAATGCTACCGACTACGTGGCCAACACCGGCACTGCAGTTCTCAGGACTTGCGGCGATGAGGTTCAGTTCACCGGCCGTGTGAAGAAAATTGCAGGCGGATCGGGTACGGCGACAGAGGCGAACACCACCATCGAGCATGTTGTCGTTAAGGCCCATACTCTTTTTGATGGTAATTTCAATACAGGGAACAATACGGTTTCGAGCGGTAAAGGCAATACCAATATCTTCGCTTATGTCAAGGGCAATACCCTTTATGTCTGCACTGAGGCCTCAAAGATTCAGCTCCAGGCTTCCAGCAACTATCTGTTCCGCAATTTTACCGGTCTGAAGACCGTTACATTCAATAATGTGGATACAGAGGCAAGCGCTACGCTTGAAAGAATGTTCTCCGGCTGTACGAATCTTGAATCGGTAGATTTCGGGGATTGTGATTTCTCCGGGGTGACAAACATGCAGTTTATGTTTGAAAACTGTTCCAACCTCAAGGTTGCAAGATTCGGCAAGACCTACACTACATCACTCCAAAAGTGCAAGGCCGTGTTCATGGGCTGTACATGGATGACAGAAATTAATCTTGGACCTAATTTCACAATCTCGCATCTGGCAGACAAGGCAGAGTGCAACAATATGTTCTACCAGACCGCGATGAACTCCAACTCGGCTGCCGGATCTGATGTTTCCAAGAAATGCCACCTTTATATGTCACAGGCGGAGTATAATGCCTCCCGTTCTGATCAGGGGGGCGTCTGTGCTAACTCTGCTCTTGTTCCGGCCCGATTCTACTTTATTCCCGTGACAGAATAGTTCATTTCAGTACCGTATGAGGAAGTTACGAAAGAGCCTTTTTGCACTTGCCTGTGCTGCAACGATGTTCTCCTGCACGAAGGAGAATGGCCTTGAGACCCCCGGGGCCGGTCTTACCTTCAATGTGACCAATGAGCTTGCAGCCTCAAAGGCAGTCCTCAATGGAAACGCCGTCGAATTCCAGGCCGGCGATAAGATCGGCGTGTGGGACGGCACGAGCATGAACTGCTTTGAGACAGCAGAGGGCGGCGCGCACGCGAGTTTCTCGGGTACCGCGGCCTCCGCTGCAACATACATCCTTGTAAGCCCTTATAGCGCAAACTATTCTGTAAACGGTTCGGTCGTAACTTACTCAATTCCTGATATCCAGGTGGCCACTCCGGGCAGCGTGGACCCCCAAGCTCTTGTCAGCATGGCCAAGGTAAGCGGCACCTCCGGCGAAGCGGTTCTTTACAACTGCGTGGGCCTGGTAAAGGTTGAGGTGCCTGACGGGCTTACGGTGAGGGAGATCCACGTCGGAGGCGGAGCAGAATCTTCAGTGGGAATCTGCGGCTCTTTCACATTCAATACCAACGAAAGGCAGGTGAACTATGTCGATGAGGGCAGCATGCGCTCGAGCATCACGCTTGTCCCGCAGGCCGGCCAGAGCGTGATCGCTCCCGGCACATACTATATTGCCGTCCGCCCCTGGACATATACGGCCGGTCTCACCGTTGCCTATGTGGATGAGGACAACCAGCTCTGCAAGCGTATATCGGCAAATTCCGCCGCCGTGGAACGCAGCCACATCCTCCCTGTCGGCTCTCTCAATACTTCCGACTACGCCGCCGTAACCGGGCGCGCCACCCTGCGTTACGCCGGAGACAAACCCCAGTTTACCGGCCTTCTCAAGAATCTCGCAGGAGGATCCGGTACCGCCACCGATACCGATAACGTGATCAGGAAGATTGTATTCCGGGCTCACACTCTGGCATACAAGGCCGGCGGCGAAGTAATCTCCAACGGCCCCGGCAGCGACGTCCAGATCCGTGCCTGGCTTGACGGAGACACCGCATATATATATACGGAGGCTCCTGTTATTACGCTCTACAGCAACAGCGCTAACCTTTTCCGCGATTTTGCAGCCCTGGAAGAAGTCTCCTTCAACGACGTGAACGCCCAGACCGGCGCAAACTTCGAGTATATGTTCCGTAACTGCACCAGCCTGAAGTCAGTTGATTTCGGCAATGCCGACTTCTCAACTGTGGCAAACATGCAGTTTATGTGCGATGGTTGCTCCAACCTCCTGGTTGCCAGATTCGGCAAGACCTACACTACGTCACTCCAAAAGTGCAAGGCCGTGTTCAGGGGCTGCACCTGGATGAAAGAACTCAATCTGGGCCCCAATTTTACCATCACGCATCTGACAGACAAGACTCAGTGCAACAATATGTTCTATGAGACCGCGATTTTCAAAGAAATGCCGCCTGTATATGTCACAGGCGGAGTATGACGCGGCCCGTTACGATCAGAGCGGCGTCTGTGCGAACTCCGCTCTTGTCCCGGCCCGTTTCTGGCTCAACCCGGTCGATCCGGTCGATCCGATCGATCCTGACGACCCGGATCCGACGACTCCGACAGGCCCCCGGTTCAGCATCTTCGGCGATTCGATATCGACCTATGCCGGATATATCCAGGGCTACACGACATACTATCCTTATGGCTCATTGAACGATGTGAACATGACGTATTGGATGAAACTGATCGCCATGTTTGATGGTGCCGCTCTGGAGAAGAACATCTCATATTCCGGCTCTTGCGTTTCCTATGCCGAAGAGACTTTCGAGACGAGTTCAACCGGAAGGAGCTATCCGCTTGCCGCAAGAAAGACCAGGTGTTTCCTTACCCGATATGCCGAATCCGGGATAGGGGACCCCGATGTCCTGATCCTTTATGGCGGGACCAACGACAGGGTTTTCTGTAAAGGCAATGTCCCGAGACCCGGAGACCATTTTGTCGAGAACGGCCAGTACTTTTACTCCGAGGATGGCGGCAAGGGCCAGTACAGCCCTGCTTCCGGTGAGGTGGAGGCGCTGTGCGCCACACCTTCTGCAGATCTGGATCTCGATTACTTCATGCCGGCATATGTCGAGCTGCTCAGGAGAATCTTCAATGACCATGCAGAGGTAAAGATCGTGTGCCTTGTCGGAGACGGCATGACTGATGCACAGGATGCGTGGATCAAAGGAGTGACGCAGTACTTCGCCGCTCACGGGTATCAGGACCGCATCAAGACGGTCAGTTTCCACAATGAAGGAAACTACGACGGAAAACACTATGATCCCAATATCCCCAAAGTGTCAGGCGTCCATCCGGACGATGCGGGCATGACCTACATGGCCAACTTCATTTATGACGAGATAAAAGACTGGATTTGCATTTCCACTTAAAGTGTAGTTGTTAATAAGGCGGAGAATCCCGCCATCGCAGTGAGCGGCTCAGTTCGTCCGTCCGCCTGTCAGCACTGCCGTTGTTTTGGGAAGCCAGCGGTTAAGGCACCAGTAGCAAAGGACAAGCAGAACGACCGTAAGTAGCGGTGCGGCGAAATATCTGATAATCAGCCCGATTTGATTGCCTGGCAGGATCTTGCCCAGGACGGACTGCATAAGCGGAAGGACGATGGTCCCGTGGGCGGCGTACACGAAGAATGCGCTGTTTGAGAGCAGGGGGCGGACTTTAAGATGCCCTTTCTGGAGAAGTGAGGCGACGATCCCGATGGTAGCGACCGCGCCGAACAGCGTGAAAACGCGGTAGGAATATTTCCAGATTACCGTATTGTTGCTGAACGAGAAGAATATCGTTACCAGAAGCGGCACCGCAATGCAGGCTGCGACAATCCTCCATCGTTTGAACAGTTCAGTAAAGTCTATCTTCCGGATGGACAGATAAGCTCCCAGCGTGAAGTAGAACAAGCCGACCATAAGCAGGCCCAGCCGGCCCGGCTGGAGAAACAGGATGTAGGCCGCGAACAGGAGGACCAGACCGACTATTCCAGCCTTTTTTGCGTAGATATAGATGAGAGGGGACAGGACCACAAGCACAATCAGTTCCCTGAGGAACCACAGCGGATAATTGAAGGGGAATCCGGCCGTGCCCGTGTCCCAGAATGCTTTTATCCCGCCCATCCCGTTGTACCAGGCAGCGATGTCGGGAGTGCCTCCCTTCAATTTCGCCCTTAGATAAAGCATCCCAAGGGAGAACAGGATCGCAATCAGATTCCACAGCAGATAGGGGAGAAGGAGGGTTCTCGCCCGTCTTTTCAGTTTGTCCAGCCAGATTTTCTTGTCCCACTGTTCCAGTTTGATGAAGAAAAGATAGCCGGAAATGATGAAGAATATAGGGACAGCGACTGTGCATAAACCTTCGGAAAAGATGATTTGGACCGAGTCATACGGGCCGTTGTGATAGGAAATGGCGCTACCGTCTACGGGGATGTCCACCGCGTGCAGCAGCACAACGGCCGCGATGCAGAAAAATCGTAGCCACTCTATCGTCAGTGATTTTACAGAATTGTCCTTCATCGCGTCAGTTTGATGTCGAATCCTTCGCCGGTGTAAAGCCCGTAAAGCTCTTTAGTCGTCATTGTGTCGCTCATTACGATATATTTCCCGCTAATATAATCATAAATTCCCTTTTCACATTTGTCCCCCTACTGTCCGTAACCGTCCCGATGGCAAATGTGGGCGATTATCGAAATGCGACAAGGTATTATTGCAGGTAATCCGTCGGCGTCATCCCCGTCATATACTCAAAGCCAAGGAGATTGGCCACTTCGCCAACGGTGAGTCCCTTCATCAGGAGAGATTTAGCCTGGTCTATAACGAAGTTGTGGATATAACCGATTGCGGTCCCGCCGGTTGCCTGGTGAATCAGGTCTCCGAAGTATCGGGCAGAATAGGCGAGTTCTGAAGCGCAGTAGGAAACTGTAGGGAGGCCCTTTTCGTGCTGAATACCCTTGGAGAAATAATCAACCAGAAGGTGGTGGAAGCGCTTGAGGATGTCGCTTTCGCCGCTTTCCTTCTGTGTTAGCTGACGTAAATAAATGCGCTGGCAATAGTCCAGAATCAGTTGAAGGTAACTGGTGAGGATGTGTCTTAGCGCAGGTGAATCCTCGTTCTCCTGCATCTCCTTCCGCATTATGGCAAGGAGAGAAGTGATGCGCTCCCATTCCTGAGGTTCCATGCGAAGCCAGTCGGTTTCGAAGTAGGAGAAAAACTGGTAGTCCGGCCGAAGTAGCTCCGGTGACCAAAGCAGAGCCCATCCGTTTATATAAATCGATGTTCCGTTGTCCTCGGCGCCGCCTATCTGCCCGGGGGCAACCGCTATGATGGAACGGTCCCCGACAATGATGGATTTGGTGCCGTAGGAAAGGTATTTAGGGAATTGCTGCTGAATGAAAAGGCCATATACGCCGTAATTGTTCAGGCTATGACGGAAAGGGGAGACCTCGTCGTAGCTTATCAGCGCCAGTTGCGGATGCAGCACGGGTGCGCCCACGTACTCTGCATATACATTGGGATTATTTACATTCAGAATCTTCTTCATAGCATTGCAAAGATAGCAAAATCTGCGAAATTGGTATATTTTCAGCGAATATTAGTAAAATAATTTGGTACAGTAAGCGTACCTTTGCACCATGAATAAAACCATTATTACAGCACTTACGGCCATGCTTCTTCTTGGCTGCAATCAGAAAAAGAATATGAGTACACTGAATCTAAGTGACGAATGGGACAAGACGTTCCCGAAATCCGAGCTGGTGAACCACAGCAAGGTTACCTTCCATAACCGCTACGGAATTGAACTTGCGGCCGATATGTATGTTCCCAAGAATGCAGAAGGGAAATTGCCGGCTATTGCCGTCAGCGGTCCCTTCGGTGCCGTGAAGGAGCAGTCCAGCGGCCTGTATGCACAGCATATGGCGGAAAGAGGTTTCCTTACTATTGCCTTCGACCCTTCATTTACCGGTGAAAGCGGCGGAGAGCCCCGCAGGATGGCTTCCCCGGACATCAATACGGAGGACTTCTGTGCCGCAGTGGATTTCCTGAGTACCTGTGACCTGGTGGATCCGGAGCGTATCGGAATTATCGGTATCTGCGGTTTCGGAGGTATGGCAATCAATGCTGCGGCATTGGATCCCCGCATCAAGGCAACCGTGGCTTCCACCATGTACGATATGTCCCGCGTTGCGCGTGAAGGCTATTTCGGCAGCACCGACAGCGAAGAGGCCCGTGATGCACAGCGCAAGGCCTGGGCC
>CADAXR010000102.1 GCA_902791945.1 uncultured Bacteroidia bacterium | reverse complement strand
GTCCGTTTCTTCGAAGACGGCACCGGGCAGAAGATTATGTATCAAGAGAAAGGCGGCAAGGTCGGCCTTCTAGACGGGAGAGGGGAGAGCATCCTCCCGCCGGTCTTCGACGGCCTTTCCAACCTCAATTACACAGTCGAAAATGTAGCTTACTATCAGGCAAGTGTGAACACCGAAGGGGGAGCGAAACTCCAGGGTGTCGTGGACGAGACCGGCAGGAGCATCATTCCCTGCAGCTTCGAGAGCGTGGACGCCAAATCTTTCGGCGCTTACGGCATCAAGGTCGAAAGCGAAGGCAAACAGGGAGTTTTCGATGTGGAAGGATATCAAATCCTTCCTCCGGGATTCGACAGAGTAGAACTCGACCATTTCTACGACGGGCAGAAGCACCGCGCCTTCTACCGCGGCTACACGACAGACCGCGATGGCCGCCAGGTCAGCATTCTCGTTGACACCCACGGCAACCCGCTAACCGAGTTCGTCCCCGGCATTGCGTCATCAAGTCTTATCGAGAATCTCGCCTCAGAGCTTGAGGAATTCAGAATCTAAAAGGGGAGTGTCATGCTTAAGAAAACTATCGCATATATTGCTCTTTCACTGATAGTTACGTGCGTTTTAGCACAGGAGCATCCCTGGCTTGAGCAGCAGGATTCTGCTACTCGGGCAATGCTTGAGCAGTATGGCGCATCGGAAGAGTATCTCTCGATGCAGGACCAGATGTTGGAGATTGAAAATCAATCAGATAGAGCCGCGCAAAAAGAGAATCAGACGCGCCTCGTCATCCTCGGAATATCGCTTCTGGTGGCCCTCTGGCCCGTAATTTCCGGCATCCGCATGCTCAGCCAAACTGAGAACAAGATCCGTGGGGGAGTCATCGCATCAATCGGTATCCTCCTCGCCGGCGCGGGCGTCCTCTTCGCCCTCAATTACGGCACCCTCATGCTCCGCCACAAGGAGCCGGCCCTTTTTAACTTACTCTTCGCATTAATTTTCGTCGTCGCCATCATCGTCGTCGCAATCTTTATGCTCCGCAAAGATCCTCCGAAGAAATAACGATATAGTTTAATCGGAGTATCTGTTTTCTCCACCTTCGGTTCCTCCGGAACCTCCGTCCCTCCCACGGCTAAGCCGTGGGCCCCTCCCTCTAATATGCCGAGGGTGGCACGTTACGAAAACAGATACTCCGATTAAATCCAATATCAGGGGAGAGTTTTCATATACACTACTTAACATAATATAAATTGTGTAACAAAAGGGGATTCGAGGAGGGAGAGGTCAGATCTCGATAGCCAGGCTGAAACAGAATGCGCTGACGAAACGGTTGGCTCGCATTACATTATTAATAGGTATAATCTCGTCGGTGTCCGGATCATAGATGTTCGGCTTGTAATAAACGAGCCTGTACGTGAATCCGAGATTGATGTGCATGGTCGGCGTGACGGTGAAACTGTAGCCGAATCCGCCGCGGACGAGCGCGCCGGCCCTGAACGGTTTTTCAAGCGGAATTGCCGCGCCTGCTCCGGCCTGAAGGAAAATTCCGCCTCCTGAAGGCGTCATGCGGGAAAATACGTACATGGCACGGGCTTCGATGGGCACCATGCGCAGCCCGGGCTCAAGGCCGGAATATCCGGAAAGCAGCGAGACTCGGAACGACGGATTGATATTGGCGGTCGCCATGGCGAGGATTTCGCCGATCGGATGGATCTCCCTGTGGACGGCCTTGTCGTAGACACGGTAACCGACATCCGTCCTGTAGGCCGTGTTGTTGTAGGACGCGAAATTGTAAGACGACGAGCCTTCGACGCCGAAGGAAAACCTTCTGGCTTCCGCCGGGACGACTGCCAAAATGGCAGTTAACAGACTCAATATTAATAACTTACAACGCATCAAAAACAATACATTAATGCAATCTGCGGCATCCAGACCCTTGTCAGACCGGCAAGATAAATCCTTGTCTTACTGTCATCTACATCAAAATGAAGCCCGAGGTCGACATTGAAACCCAGCGAAAGTCTGAAGCAGGGCAAAGGACTGTAAGCCATCCCGAATTCGCCGCTCAGGGCCGCTGCAGGGCCGAAAATACCGTCCCTGTCGCGTACGTAGCCGACCATGGCGCCAGGGCCTGCATAAAGTGAAAACTCCGCCGGGGAATCTCCACAGTTTCTGTGAAAAAATGTGTAATCGTAAAAGAAACGGAGCATCCCGCCGGGACGGCGCGTCTTTCCTAGAAGAACGCCGTTGAGGTCCAGAAGACCCTCGAAAGTGGCCCTGCACTCCCCTCCCGCGGCAGGGACGGAAACAATTACTCCGCAGCCCTTCGGTGAAAACAAAGCACCTGCCGAAACCTTCTGCGCGGACGCTCCGAAGGATACGGCAAGCAGCAAGGTCGCACTCAGAAGCAGCGACACCGTCAGGCCTTTAGTACACACGCCGAAAGATAGCAATTTTTACGGAAACCGATAGCGGGTTTTGCGTTTTTGGGGTAAAATCTTTAAGTTTGCAGTTACTGTGTACTGTGAAACCGGCCATGTCAGTAAGAATAAAAAAAGTTGAGTCCAGGAAAGACCTGCTGGAATTCGTCGAATTCCCTATCCGTCTTTACAAAGACGTCCCCTATTACGTCCCTTCTCTCGTCTTTGACGAGATGTCGACACTGGACCCTTCCAAAAACCCCGCTTCAGAATTCTGTACTCAGGCCCTCTTTCTCGCCGTTGATGACGGAGGCAGGACCGTCGGCCGCGTCGCCGCAATCATCAACACCATAGCCAACCGCGACTGGGACCACAACGAAGTCCGCTACGGCTGGTTCGATTTCATCGACGACCGCGAGGTCTCAGCCGCGCTGATCGCCGCGGTCGAGGATTTCGGCCGCAAGGCCGGCATGACGGAGATCAACGGCCCTCTCGGCTTCACGGATTTCGACCCCGAGGGCATGCTGGTCGAAGGATTCGGGGAGATGAGCTCCTTTGCGCTCAAATACAATTTCCCTTATTATAAAGAGCACATCGAGGCGCTCGGCTTTACCAAAAAGATAGACTGGCTCGAGTACAAAGTCTACATCCCGAAGCAGATTCCGGAGAAGATACTCCGCGTGGCCTCCATCGTGGAGGAGAAATTCGGCCTCCATATAAAGAAGATAACCCGGAAGATGGTCCGTAAGGAGAAAATAGGCCACAGGATCTTCGAACTCATCAACAACACATACAAGGGGCTCTATGATTTCACGGTACTGACCCCGAAGATGATAGACAAATACGTCAAGGACTATCTTGCGATCCTCGACCTGAAGTTTGTCTCCCTCGTCGTGGACAGCGACGACAACATAGCCGGCGTCGGCATTTCGATGCAGTCGATCTCGAGGGCCAGCCGGAAGGCCGGAGGGCGCTTATTCCCCTTCGGCTGGTTTCACCTGCTTAAATCCATGTTCCTCCGCTACGAGGAGTCGTGTGAGCTGCTTCTTATCGGAATAGCCCCCGAGTGGCAGGACAAGGGCGTCAACGCCCTCATTTTCAAAGACCTGATAACAACTTTCAATAAATGCGGCTTCAAATACGCCGAGACCAACGGCGAGCTTGAGACAAACCTCAAGGTCCAGGCCCTCTGGAACCTGTTCGACGCCGAGCAGACCAAGCGCCGCCGCATTTACGGCAAATCCATATAGCCCTATGCAGGACCAAGCCTTATTCCCACCCCTGGCCGAAAGGATGCGGCCTTCTTCCCTGGAGCAGTATGTCGGCCAGCGGCACCTTGTCGGCAAAGGCTGCATACTCCGCAATATGATTGAAAGCGGCAACCTGTCGTCTTTCATCCTCTGGGGCCCTCCGGGTGTGGGAAAGACTACCCTGGCCCACATCATCGCCGAGACTCTAAACCGGGAATTCTACACGCTTTCCGCAGTCTCCGCCGGCGTCAAGGACGTCCGCGAGGTCATCGACCGCGCCAAGGGCGCCTCGCTTTTCAACCAGAAGGCTGCTCCGGTCCTGTTCATCGATGAGATCCACCGCTTCAACAAGGCCCAGCAGGACGCTCTCCTCGGGGCCGTCGAGGCCGGAATTGTCGTACTCATCGGCGCTACGACGGAGAATCCCTCTTTCGAGGTCATCTCCCCGCTCCTTTCCCGCTGCCAGGTTTTTGTGCTCAAACCCCTTGAGGCGGAGGACCTTATGAGGCTTGTGGAAAGGGCGCTCAAGGAAGACAAGCTGCTTTCGTCGCAGAAGATAGAGCTACGCGAGACCGGCGCCCTCTTCCGCTACAGCGGAGGCGACGGCCGCAAGCTTCTGGGCGTTCTGGAGATAGTTGTTGATTCCTTTGCCGGCCGCAGCCCGGTCATCATAGACAACGAGACCGTTACTTCCTGCATTCAGGAGAATATGGCGATCTATGACAAAGACGGCGAGATGCACTACGACATCATCTCCGCCTTCATCAAAAGCATCCGCGGGTCCGACCCGAACGCCGCAATCTACTACCTCGCACGTATGATTGACGGCGGAGAAGATCCTCTTTTCATTGCCAGAAGGCTGTGTATCAGCGCATCGGAGGATATCGGGCTTGCCAATCCCAATGCAGTTCTGCTTGCCAACGCCTGTTTTGATATTGTCTCGAAGATCGGTATGCCCGAGGGCAGGATTCCGCTTGCTGAAGCCACTGTCTACCTTGCTTCTTCTCCCAAGAGCAACGCATCGTATCTTTCCATAGATGCTGCACTCGCAAAAGTAAAAGAGACAGGCAATCTTCCTGTCCCTCTGCACCTTAGGAACGCCCCCACCGAGCTGATGAAAGAAATCGGCTACAGCGATGGCTACAAATACGCCCACGATTATCCGGGCAATTTCGTCGATCAGGAGTTCCTCCCTGAAGCTCTCCAGGGGACCGTATTCTATCACCCGCAGCAAAATCGTCACGAAGACGCGCTTCTCGCGTACTTATCGCAATGCTGGCCTAAATACTACAAGAAATAGGTCGCAGCTGTTTACATTTGTTTACAAATTGACACCGTCCGGCCCTTTTCGCGTCCTTGCGGCATAAATCTCATATAAATTTTTCTTATTATATTTTTACTAAAACGCAAGTAGTTAAAAATCAAAGGTAAAGCCTTTGGTTATTTAAATTCTTGTTTAAGTAAATTTTGGGCAGTTAGGGGGATTGGGGTAAAAATTCCATAAAATGAGTGGTTTTTAGAAGCGAATATAATTTAATAATCAGCGTTTTACGATAATCTATTTAAAACATTAGTTTGCTGAATTTGCCTCTCTTCTCCCCTACTTTTAAGATCTGGAGCGACAAATATTTTTGGTGTTGAGTGATTTTTGTTTTACATTTGTAAACGGAGTGGACCACTCCCCTTTCGCACAGTATGGAACAGAGATTACTCGCCTTTCTCAAGGCCGAAAATATTTCACAGACTTCTTTCGCTGAAAAGATCGGCATCACCCGTGCCGCTGTCTCTCACCTGCTGTCAGGCCGAAATAAGCCCGGATTCGACATCATCTCCAGGATTATCCGCGAATTCCCCGCTCTCAGCGCGGAATGGCTTATCTGCGGCAGTGGCAAAATGTATAGGGAGTCCCCTGCAACAGAGCAAGTTACTCCCCTTCCAGACAAGTATATTTCAAAGATTCTCGTCTTTTATTCAGACGGGACTTTTAGCGAAATTAAATAGATTCCTGTATATATAGCCTCAGGAAATTGAGAGCGGCAGATGCGAAGCGCTCGATGTTGCGTTTGCGGTCGTTGCGGTAGTTGAATTTGCTGCTTCTGGGGCCGAGAGGGCCGTCAACCGCAACCCAGACGGTGCCCACCGGGTTGATTCCGTCTCCGCCGGGGCCTGAAAGGCCTGTAGTCGCGACTGAGAAATCGCTACCGAGAAGCTTTCTGACGCCCTCAGCCATAGCTTCGGCGACCTCAGCGCTGACAACACCGTGTTTTTCAATCACCTCGGAAGGGACC
>CADAXR010000101.1 GCA_902791945.1 uncultured Bacteroidia bacterium | reverse complement strand
GAAGAGATAGACCTTGATGCCGTTGTTGGAGAGTACCTCGGCGGAGATGCGGGCGAACTCGCGGCTGTTGTTGCGCGAGTCGTAGGAGATGCAGACGCTGCCGGGGCCCTCGACCTTGGCCTTGATGTAGTTGGCAAGGCCCTGGGTCGCCATGCCGACAGTGTAGCGGTTCATCCTGTTGGTGCCTACGCCCATGATGCCGCGGAGGCCTCCGGTGCCGAATTCAAGGTTACGGTAGAACGCATCTTCAAGGGCGACGGGATCCTTTTCTGCCAGCTCCTTGACGGCGCGCTTGGTCTCGGGATCGAAGTTCCCCTCGATCCACTTCTGTGCTGTCTGTCTGTAGTCCATATAAATAATTGGTTATAGTTTCGTTAATTGTCCGAATATAGTCTTAATCCGTCACATTTGCAAATCTTCAGTAAAAAAGACGACAGCTCCCTGTCGGCGTGTCGATTCATGGCAACGTCGCAGGTAAGAGACGGGTGCTGCGGCGAGATGCCGCCGCAAAGGTCGATGCCGATAATATGGCCTTCTGCAGAAAGGCAGCGGAAGGCGGCCTCCAGCAGATTCATAAGCCCGGTAAGCGAGAGGGAGCCCTGCGACCAGTCGGTAAGGTACGATTCTTTAGACATAACATCCTTATCTATGGAAATGTACAGCGCATCTTCTAAAGCATTAGTACAGATAGACATCATCCCTTCCACAGTCAGGGGGGCCTCGGCCAGGACGCTGAATTCGCCGACCGTACGAGGAAAAACCTCCGGAACGTCGACCGAAACGCCCTCTGAGCGCCCGTAAAGGACGATTTTGCCCTCAGGGCCTGCAAGAATCACATTCCGAAGAGAGCATGAAGCAAGCATCGTCTCGCGGAGCCAGCCGCCGCAGCTGAGGATGCCGCCGAAAGCCGGCTCCTGAAGGTCGGTGTGGTTATCGATCATCAGGAGGGTGTAGGGGATGTCGATGGAGTCGGTGAAGAGTTTAGAGAGGTAATGGTACTCGCCCGTGTCGATGATGTGGACCGGGTACTCGCGCCACTTTTCCGACGGGAAACAAAAATGCGAAATCCGGCGGGAAATCTCAGCCGCCGAAGCCTCGTCGCAGTAGCCTTTCACACCCTCGAGAGAGGTGAAGTCCAACACCTCGAAACGGTCCTTGCGAGGGAGAAAATATTCTCTCCGGAAGGCACCGGAAAAGTCCGTTATGAGTACTCCGGGATTCATCGTCCAAAGGGTGAAAAATCACTTCGCTAAGTTAGCCAACTCCGGTCGTTTCTGCAAGAGTTTTGTGGGTAAATCCAGTTATTTTATCCGCCGGACTGAGATTTTTTATAATAAGACCGATAATTATTATAATCATTTGATATTAAAACAATGAAACATTTTTATTTCCAAAATAAACAAAAATGTTAATATCGAAATACAATAACAATCCTCATCAGTGGACACTGAGAACGGTCCCCTTCCCCATCCTCCCGATGCAGAGAAAAACAGGGATTTTTATTACATTTGTACAGATTGAAAATTGGGCCGAATGAACTCCGGATTCAAGTGGTGGCTATGGCGAATTTTCCGGTCTTCCGAGACCGGACTCCACGAGCTGAATTACCTCTTCTGGGAATGCACTTCAAGGTGCAATCTTCACTGCCGTCACTGCGGCAGCGACTGCTCCGTCGGAGCCCGTGATCCGGACATGCCTGCCGAAGATTTTCTCGGAGCTCTCGACACAATTCCGAGTCGGAATATACCCCGCGGATTCACGGTCGTCCTGACCGGCGGCGAGCCCCTGCTCAGGCCGGACATCGAGGAGATCGGACGCGCCATCCGGAAGCGCGGGATGGGATGGAGCATGGTGTCGAACGGGTTCTTCTACGATGAAAAGATGCACTCCCGGCTCATCGGAGCCGGCATGGGTGCGCTAACCATAAGCCTCGACGGCCTCGAAGAGGAGCACGAGTGGATGAGAGGGCGCAAAGGCTGCTACGAAAGGACCCTTCGCGCCATCGCAATTGCGGCTTCTGAGAAGAGGCTTAATTTTGACGTAGTGACTTGTGTAAACAAGAGAAACATCAGTCAACTTAAAGCGATACATCAAGTGCTTTCGGGCCTTGGAGTCAAGCAGTGGAGGCTGTTTACAATAATCCCCATTGGCCGCGCCGCCTCAGACCCCGACATGCAGCTTGACGGACCGGAGTTCAGGCAGCTGATGGATTTCATTAAATCGAAGCGTGAAGAGGGAGGATCTATGAACGTGACCTTCAGCTGTGAAGGCTACCTCGGCGATTACGAGACAGAAGTGCGGAAGACGCCGTATATGTGCCACGCCGGGATAAATATAGCCTCCGTGCTGATAGACGGCAGGATCTGCGCCTGCCCCAACATAGACCGCGACCGGTTCTCGCAGGGAAACATCTACAAGGACAATTTCTGGAAAGTCTGGCAGGAGCGTTTCTCCGAATTCCGGGACAGGGGCTGGGCGAGAAAAGGCCAGTGCCGCGACTGCCCGGTATTCGACCGCTGCCTCGGCAACGGAATGCACAACTGGCACGGCTCCTGCGACAAAGTCCTCACCTGCCACTACAAAAAGACCCTTAATGACGCTTGAGGAATTCATACTGGCCCACCGGGACGACGACATCGCGAAACTGCTTCTCTCCGCGAAGAAGTTTCCTGGGATCGACGTTTCCCTCGCGGTAAACACTATCGAAAGCCGACGCAAACTCCGGAAGAAAGTCCCTGAGTGGTACACCGAAACCGGGCTTTCACTCCCCTCTCCGCTGTCCGCCGAGCAGTGCAGTTCCACTGCGACTGCGGCATATAAGGCCGCCCTGGTGCAGCGGATCGCATCTACCATGGGCCGGCCAAGGCTCGCAGACCTGACCGGAGGGCTGGGCGTGGACACAGTGGCGTTCTCGAAGATTTGCGACAAGGTGCTCTACAACGACATGTCGGAAACGCTGGTGGAGGCGGCGAAGAGGAACTTCGCCCTTCTTGGTGCAGATAACGTCCGTTTCAGCTGCAGAGCCCTTGAAAAAGGGGCGCTGGAGGACATCCTGGACGGGTTCAGGCCTGATGTAATCTTCCTGGACCCGGCTCGGCGGGACTCCGCCGCGAGGAAGGTGTTCCGCCTCGAGGACTGCTCCCCCGACATAACCGTACTCTGCGACGAACTTCTCGCCGCAGCACGCTATGTCCTCGTGAAGATTTCACCTATGGCAGATGTTTCGGTGATATGTCATACCCTCCAAAATATCAGCGAAATACACATAGTAGAAACTGCCGGCGAATGCAAGGAACTCCTCGTCCTTCTGGACAGGGAGCACCCCAGCGCCGACAGCCCGCTCATAACAGCGGTTTCCCTCCCGGCGGCGACCGCCGCACCGCATCATTCCTTCAGTTTCCGCCGGGAGGAGGAGACCACCTCCGCCCCGTGCCTCATGACTGACAGCGACTTTGCAGCTTTGGCCCGGCGCCCTGCCGGCGGAGCAGGCCCGCTGCTCTTCGAGCCGGGCAGGGCTCTCGCCAAGTCCGGGGCTTTCAACCTGATCTCATCGCGGTCCGGCCTCAAGAAACTTGACGTCAACACTCATCTTTATGTGGGAGAGGAGATTCCGGAAGAGCTCACGGGACTCGGCAAGACATTCACAATCCTCGGGACGGCGCCTCTAAGCCGTCAATCCATGAAGGATTTCGGGAGGATGTACCCCAGGGCGGAAGTGAGCGCCAGGAATATTCCCATGACCTCCGTGTTGCTCAGAGGCAGACTTGGATGCGCTTCCGGAGGCAATACCCACATTTTCGGCGTGAGCGTCGCCTCACAGAAACATCTTATCGCCGCGGAATCCCACTGAGCGAGAGATTACAGCACTTCGAGAAGTTCGACAGTGAATTTAAGCGCAGCGCACGGAGGGATGGCTCCGTGGGCGCCGGCCTCGCCGTAAGCAAGTTCGTAAGGGATATAAAGCTCGTATTTCGCGCCTTCGCTCATGAGCTGGAGCCCTTCGGTCCAGCCGCGTATGACCTGGTTGAGCCCGAAGACCGCGGGCTCTCCCCTCTTGTAAGAGCTGTCGAATACTGAGCCGTCGGTAAAGCAGCCCTCATAGTGGCAGCGGACGCGAGAAGCAGGCCCCGGAGTCTTCCCGGTGCCCTTTTTGATGACTTTGTACTGCAGTCCGGAAGGGAGCACGACGACACCTTCCTTCCTGGCATTCTCGCTGAGGAACTCCTCGCCCTCCTTCTTGAAGGCGGCACCGATGACTTCGTTCTCGGCCTTCTGTTCGCGTTCAATCTCCTTGAACATCTTCTCCAGGATCTCCCCGGCCTCTTCAAAGGAGATTGCCGGCTTCCCGCCCGAAAGGATAGCTTTGACCCCTTCCGCAAAGTCCTGATACTCCAGTTCGTTCACTCCGGATCCTACGAGATTCCGTCCTATGCTCATTCCGAGCGCATAACTTTTCTTATCCATAACTTATTTTGTTTTAAACATTTACTTAATTATTCGAGGGGCAATATATCAGTTCCGAACGGCCTTAGCCACCCGCGGCTAATAGCGGGAGGGGCCCATCGGAAGATGGGAGGGACGAGGGGCGAAGCCCCGAGGGTCTGAGGAACTGATATATAGCCCCGAGATCCTCATACTTTAAATGGCTGGCGGCCGGCGATGGAGCGGCCGAGGGTCAGGGAATCGGCATATTCGAGGTCGTCGCCGAAGCCGAGGCCGCGGGCGAGCGAGGTGACCTTGACGCCGAACCCTTCAATCTGGCGGTAGATGTAAAACGCCGTCGTCTCCCCCTCCACATCGCCGCTGAGGGCGAAAATCACTTCCGTCGCCGACGGATTTTCGCAGCTGCGGAGCCTCTCCACGAGGTCGGAGATCGAAAGATCCGACGGGCCAACGCCAGCTATGGGCGAGATAATGCCTCCGAGGACATGATAGACGCCGTGGTACTGCCCGGTCGCCTCTATGCTCATGACGTCACGAACGCTGGCGCAGACGCAGATCTGGTCGCCGCGGCGCGATTTGTCCGAGCAGATCGAGCACTCCTCGCTGTCGGAAATCATCCTGCACTTGCGGCAGTAGCACACTTTGTCCCGAAGGGCGTTGATCGACTCCGTGAAATGGTGTACGTTCTCCGAAGGCTGCCGCAGCAGATAGAGCGCAAGCCGAAGGGCGCTGCGCTTCCCCACTCCGGGCAGCGAGCTTATCGCCTCGACCGCATTCTCAAGAAGAAGTGACGGGTATTTTTCCTTATATGCCATCGTAATTAGCTGTTATCGATTACATTGCCGGATTTTTTCCAATGGAACCATCCATAGGCGGCCCCTGCCGCATAAACCGCATAGAGCGCTGTCATCCAGTACAATCCCTGACTCAGGCAAAGCGCCGTCGAAGCGATGTCGGCGACGATCCAGAGGAGCCACTGCTCCGGGATTGAACGCGCAAGCCACCATGTGGCGACGGCGCTTAGCACCGTCACTGCCGCATCCAGCCACGAGGCCGGATCGCCCAGCGCCCGGAGGATGAAAAAGAGCGCCACGGTACCGGCTATGAGAACCGCCGCGCTGAGCGCAAGGGTGGAGGCTGAGAGCTTGCGGAGGTGGATTTCACCCTCAGCGCCGGAGGCCTTCAGGCTCCCGCTGTCCTTCCGCCATTGATAAAGACCTATGACTGAGACGACTACATAATAGACATTCAGCCCCATGGAAGCGTACAGCCCTTTGAAGGCGAACACGACTACGGCCGCGGCGGCCGTCAGGATGCCGACTATCCACATCGCGTTCTTCTGCAGAATCTCCAGCACAAGATAGGCGACCCCCGTCACGAGGGAAAATATTTCAAATGCAGTGAAATAATCCATAAATCTCCGAAATATACGAAATTTTCAGTAAATTTGCGGCCACAATGGAGCACCTCAAAGCAATCATCGAAGCCCTTCTGCTCGGCCTCTCCCTGTCGGCCGACTGCTTTGCCGTGTCGCTGTGATTTTTCGAGAGCCGCCTCTCTCATTTCGAGACGATCTGCTCAGTTACGGCGTTTATCCTGCTGATGTTCGTCGCAGTAGAAATGTTCATCAGCGCCCTCCGGGGCAAAACAGAGAAAATCAACCTCTCAAGCACCCGTAACATCATCCTCGGCGCAGTGGCGACCAGCATCGACGCCCTCACTGTCGGCATCTCACTCGCCCTGTCCAACACCTCCGACGCGGTCAACGCCGCCTCGGGCTCATCTTTCGCGGGAATGCTGCTGCCGACAGCCGCCGTTTTCGTCACGACCGCCCTCGCGGTCGTCGCCGGTATCCTTTCCGGCTCCTCCCTCGGCAGAGGCTACGGACGTGGCGCCGTCTTTGCCGGCTCCGCCATCCTCGCCATCATCGCCGTTATCAACCTGCTGTAGCCGCAAAGTGACTTAGCAGCGGGAGAGCGGAGCGAGATCGAGGGGTGCGCGTTCGCCGGCGAGGAAGTGGAAATAGCCGGCGACGGCGATCATTGCAGCGTTGTCTGTTGTGAAACGTAGGGGCGGGAGCCAGGTCTGCCAGCCGCGGCGGGCACCCTCGGAGAGGATGCGGGCGCGGAGGCCGCTGTTGGCCGAAACGCCGCCTCCGATGGCGATCTGGCGGATACCTGTCTGCTTCGCCGCCTTGACCAGTTTGTCCATCAGAATGTCTATCAGGGTCTTTTGGAAGGAGGCGCAGAGGTCCTCCTTGTTGTTTTCAAGGAAGGACGGATCCTCCTTGAGGGCGTCACGGACGAAGTAGAGAAGAGAAGTCTTGACTCCGCTGAAACTGTAGTCGAGCCCCGGGATGTGAGGCTTGGCGAAAGTAAAGCGGGAAGGATTGCCCTGCGAGGCAAGTTTGTCGATGACGGGGCCTCCGGGGTAGCCGAGCCCGAGCATCTTCGAGCACTTGTCGAAGGCCTCCCCCACCGCGTCGTCGATGGTCTGGCCGAGGATGTCGAACGACAGAGGGCCGTTGACCCTGACTATCTGCGAGTTGCCCCCCGAAACGAGAAGACACAGGTAAGGGAACGACGGCTCGCGGACAGGAGCGCCCTCCTCCTGAATAAAACTTGCGAGGACGTGGCCCTGGAGGTGATTGACCTCCACAAGAGGGACGTCCAGCGCCAGGGAGAAAGCCTTGGCGAAGGAAGTGCCGACAAGAAGGGAACCGAGAAGGCCCGGGCCGCGCGTGAAGGCGACGGCGGAAAGGTCGGAAGCCTTTACGCCGGCTTTCGAAAGGGCCTCGCTAACCACAGGAACGATGTTCAGCTCGTGGGCCCTGGAGGCAAGCTCCGGCACGACGCCGCCGTAGTCCTTGTGGACCTGCTGGCTCGCAATCACGTTCGAGAGCATTACTCTCCCCCTGATCACAGCCGCAGAAGTGTCGTCACACGACGACTCTATGCCTAATATTATCGGTTCCATCACTGTCATTACCGCTCAAAACAGCGCAAATATAAGAATTTTTAGTTATTTTTGCGAGATTCGGCTTATCAGCCCCCAAAGGGGCTGATGCCGAAGGAAGAAAAAGATGAAAGTCAAGGCTGGAAGAATAATCGGAATCGTGCTCGGCTGCGTCCTGCTGCTGACCCTCGGCATCATGGTTGCCGCGGAGATTCCCGCCGTGCAGACTTTCATCGCAAAAAAGGCCACCGAGAAGCTTGGGAAGTACATCAACGGCGACATCTCCATAGGTCAGATCAAACTGAAGCCGTTCGATGCGATAGTCCTCCGGGACGTCGTGATTATCGACACGAACCCCTACGACGACCCTGAAATCCTGGGCTACACCCCCATCGACACCTTCGCAAGGGTCGGGACACTGACGGCGCATTTCTCCCTCAGGGGCCTTTTCAAGAAGGAAGGGCTCCATTTCCGGAAAGTCACGCTCAAGGACAGCATGCTCGACCTTGTGATCGAGCAGCGCGACGTATTCTCCCCCTACGGCAATGACCGCGGCACAACCGTGAACCTGCAGCGCATCTTCAAGCTCGTCAAGAAGGACAAGAAGAAGGAGCAGGGCGACATCTTCGACATAGACAGGGTCAGGATACGCAATTTCACCTACCGCATGGACAACCCCAAATCTGTCTACAAGCGCGTCTGGATGGGGAAAGACACGACAGACCTCAAGCGGAGCGTCGAGGGTGAACTGTTCGAGGGCATGGACTGGGACGACATGGAGATAAAAGTCAACATCGACGCCCACGGCCTCTCCATGTCCAAAGGCTATATGAGAGGCACTGTGGACCATCTCGACGCCGTCGACAAATCCGGGCTCAGCCTCAGGCATGTCAGCGGCAGCACCGTCTGCGGCGGCGGCCGCGCCGAGATGCGCGACGTGCGCATCATCGACGACTACTCCGACCTCAGCCTGGAATACCTCAACCTCCTCGGCACATTCAAGGACTACCGCTACTTCGTCGATAACGTGACCATCCAGGGCCGCGTCCTGCCGGGCTCCGTGCTGGATTTCCACAACACGCTGGCCTATTTCGCGCCGGCGATGCGAGGGCGCCACATTAAGGCCTCCATCAGCGGCGACGTGGACGGCCCCGTGTCCTCGCTCGGGCTCGACGGAGTCAGTTTCCACGACCTTAACAGCGGCACGGGAGGCACCGTTTCAGGCCGTATTACCGGCCTTGCCGCTTCCGGGATGAAGTTTGAAAACCTCAGCGTGAGGAATTTCCAGACAACCTCCGCCGGACTCGGATCGTTCCTGCACGGCTTCGCCCCCAAGTCGAAACTCAACCTTTCAAAATATCTCAAGGGCCAGAAGATAACCCTCGACGCCAATCTTAACGGTTCTCTCGAAGAACTCGCGGTCAAGGGCACTGCGAAGACGGGCGGAGCCGGCTCCGCCTCCGTTGACGCCGTGGTCCGCAACATAAGCGGAGGCGGTCCCGTGAGGATTACGGGGACTCTCTCCACCCAGGACCTTAACGCCGCGGCAGTCGCAGGCATCAAGGCCCTCGGCCCTGTCACGGCTAAGGCCCGCGTCGACGCCCGCCTCGGCAAAAATCCGGAAGTCGATATCCAGTCCCTCGATATCGACCGTCTTTCCGCCCTCGGCTACGACTACAGCGACATCCACGCCAAGGGCGTCTATTCCGGCAACGCCTTCGACGGCCGCATCGTCTCCAGCGACCCCAACCTCAATTTCCTATTCCAGGGGACTTTCAACCTCTCCCCGAGGACCGACAACGCCGCCTACCAGTTCTACGCCAACGTCGGCCATGCCGACCTCCATGCGCTCAACATAGACAAGAGGGAGAAATCACGCGTGTCGTTCCGTACGCAGGCCGACTTCATGAGGATCGCCAAGGGCGACCTCCTCGGCGACGTGACCATCGACGACATCGTCCTCGAAGACGAGGAAGGTGTCCACAACATAGGCAAGGTGTCCGTCCAGTCCCACTCCAACGACAAGGTCTCCCGCATGAAACTGACCTCCGGTTTCGCCGAGGGCAGTTTCGTCGGCACCGAGAGTTTCGGCAGTTTCATAAAGGACCTGCAGAAAGCCACGGTTAAGAAGGAGCTCCCGGCCCTCATGCCGGGCGGCGCGAAGCAGGGCGAATACGACGGCGGCAAGTACGAACTCGACTTCATATTCCACGATTCGACCGACCTCCTCTCCTTCCTTTCCGAAGGGACCTACGTCGAGAAGGGTTCAAAAATAG
>CADAXR010000100.1 GCA_902791945.1 uncultured Bacteroidia bacterium | reverse complement strand
CTGTTTATCCTCCCCATCGCCATCCGTAAGCACGCCCTCCTGAGGGCCAGTATGCTACAGGACCTTGAAAAGGGGAAAAAGACGGAAGTGGACGGCATCAACGGCGCAATCTCCGCCTACGGACGCAAGGTCGGATGCCCTACCCCGATGAACGACAAGGTTGTCTCGATCGTCCACGCCATTGAAGACGGGAAGCTCAAACCGGAATTCGGTAATCTGGAACTTTTCTATTCCTAAAGGTTGTCCAGGCCCATACGGCCTACTTTCAGGCCAAGGAAATAGAGGATGCCGTCGAGGCCGGCGGTCGATATGGACTGGCTGGCATTGGCCTGGACCTTGGGCTTGGCGTGATAGGCTATGCCGAGACCGGCGAGATTGATCATCGGAAGGTCATTGGCCCCGTCGCCGACGGCTACGGCCTGGGCGATGTTGATGTGCTCGACCTGGCAGAGAAGCCTCAGCAGCTCGGCCTTGCGGCGGCCGTCGACGACGTCGCCCAAGTAGCGTCCCGTGAGCTTTCCGTCCACTATTTCCAGTTCGTTGGCATAGACATAGTCGAAGCCGAATTTCTGCTGCAGATACTTGCCGAAATAGGTGAATCCGCCGGAGAGGATGGCGGTCTTGTAGCCTATCATCTTCAGCGCCTTCATCATGCGCTCGAGTCCTTCGTTGAAAGGAAGATTCTCCGCAATTTCCTTCATACAGCTTTCGTCGAGCCCCTTCAGCAGGGCCACGCGGCGGGTGAAACTCTCGGTAAAGTCGATCTCGCCGCGCATCGCGCTGGCTGTAATCTCCTTCACCTGCTCCCCTACCCCTGCCCTTTCGGCCAGTTCGTCGATACATTCGGTACCGATGAGGGTTGAGTCCATATCGAAGCAGATCAGCCGGCGGCTGCGGCGGTACATGTCATCTTTCTGGAAGGAAATGTCCAGCCCGAGACGTGAGAAACGCATAAATTCAGTCTGCATCTGGGCCTTCCCCTCATCCGTCAGGTCCCCCCGGACGGAGAGTTCGATGCAGGAGCGGGTCTTCCGTTCCTCCTCCCTTATGGGCACACGGCCCGTCAGGCGCTTAATGGCGTCGATATTGAGCCCCTGCCGGTAAACCACCTGGGTCACCTCGGAGATCTTTCGGGCGTCGATGCTGCGGCCGAGAAGGGTGATGATATAGCGGTCCTTGCCCTGCAGACCCACCCAATGGGTGTAATCCTCCTCGGACACCGGTTTGAAGCGTATGTGGACGCCAAGGGCGGAGGACTTGAAGAGCAGTTCCTTCATTATGAAACCCGACTTGTCGGATGTCGTCAGGAAAAGGATGCCCATGGTCAGGGAATCGTGGATATTGGCCTGTCCGATGTCCAGGATGAAGGCATCGTGGGCGGCCAGGATTTCCGTCAGGGCCGTCGTAAGGCCCGGCTTGTCCGCTCCGTAAATATTGACCTGAATAATCTCAGGCTTAGATTCTTCCATATTAAAATATGTTCTTTAAACCCTACGACACCTTGCCGCCGCGGCGGGCCTGCTCGACGTTCTGGATGAAGCCGGAAAGGTCGTCCACTTCGTTGACGATGTCATTGAACATGGTGCTGACGGCAAATGAATATGCGCGTTCGTCGGACATCTCGATGTTCTTGGCTCGAAGCGAAGCGCAGAGGGCTTTTACCCTCTTGCGGTCTTCCAGGCCGATTTCTGATTCGGGATTCCTGAGGACTTCGTCCATATTGTCGAGGCACTCGGAAATGACTCCGAAAAGGCCGTCCGTCTCCTTGACAAGCGCGGGAGTGAGTTTCTCTCCTGTCGTCTGGCGGCGAAGAATCCTGGAGAGACCCTGGCAGCTGTCTCCGATACTCTCAAGCTCGTTGATCTGCCTGAACATAAAACGGATCTTGGCCTTGGTGGCATCCGACAAGTGGGCGTCGGACACGTCGGAGAGGTATTTTCCGACCTCGGCCTCCATCCTGTCCGACAGATTCTCGAGCCTGTCCACATCTTCAGCTATTGACTGAAGGTTGGCTCCCGGAGCCAGCATACTGCGGGTGACATCGAAGATATGCTTTGTCTGCGAGCTGTATACGCCGATCTCCTTCTGAGCCTGGAGAACCGCAATTTCAGGGGTCTTGATGATACCGTGCTGGATGTATGTGAGGCGGAACTCGTTCTCAAGTTCGGACTTGCTGGGCTTGATGAGACTGGTGACGAGTTTCTCGATCTGGGGGATGAACCAGATGAGGATAAGGGTGTTGGTCACATTGAAAAGGGTGTGGAACGTGGCGAGCGCGAAGGAGAGCCTCGTCGGATCCTGCGCCTCGGCGGCGGGATCTATCCCCACTATGCCGCACACGAGCTTCACGAAGGGATAGAACAGGCAGAGCACCCAGAATACGCCGAACACATTGAATATCAAGTGGGAAAGCGCCGCCCTTCGGGCCTGGGCGTTAGCAGTCAGGGCGACTACGTTCGCCGTAATGGTAGTACCTATGTTCTCACCCATGACAAGGGCGAGGCCGAGGGTGATGGGGAGCACTCCGGAGGTGCAGAGCACCATCGTGAGAGCCATCAGCGCGGCGGATGACTGGGCGACCACAGTAAGGACTGTACCTATGAGAAGGAAAAGGAGGATGCTCCAGTAGCTGCCGGCATTGAAGGATGCGAAGAAATTGACCACGGCAGGGTTGCCTGCAAGGTCCATCTCTTCGCCCGTCATCTTAAGGGTGCCGAGGGCGAAGAAGAGGAAGGATACACCGAAGAGGAAGTCTCCAAAGAAGCGGAATTTCTTCGTGTAGATAAGGATAATGCCTATGAGGAACGCCGGCCAGACGAGGTTAGTTATATTGAACGAGAAACCGGCGGACATGATCCAGGCCGAGAGAGTCGTGCCGATGTTGGCGCCCATTATCACGGAGATGGACTGCGCAAGAGTCAGGAGGCCGGCGTTGACGAAGGACACCGCCATGACCGTCGTCGCAGCGGACGACTGGACGGCGACAGTGACGAACATACCTGTCAGCAGTCCGGTGAAACGGTTGGTCGTCATCGTGCCGAGAACGTGACGGAGGGAAGGACCGGCCATCTTCTGGAGCGCATCGGACATCGCCTTCATACCGAACATGAGAAGGGCAAGCGCTCCAAGCAATTTCAAAACAATCATAGAGTGGAATATTTCAAAGACAAAAATAAGGTTTTTTTGAAAATTCATAATAAGATTTCTTACCTTTACCAAAATTTGAAAACACTGACTACGCTTATGAAACGCATTTTCCTACTTATGGCCGGGATCCTCGCAGCGGGGGTGATGGCATTTGCACAATCGATAGACGGCACCTGGGTACTCACCAGGAACCTCGACGACGACCCTGAAATGGCCGGTCAGGCCGAAGCGGTAGTGTCTGTCACCATGACCCTTGGCGGCGGAAGATTCACAGAAGCCCTCCACATGGAGACCAAACTTACCGAGGCGGCCCTCAAGCAAATGACGGGCGGGCAGGAAGGCGCCGTGTTCGAGATCACGGCAGACGCCTCATTCGGCGGCGCCAGCAGCCGCGAAGGAGACATCCTTACGCTGACCCCCGACAAGAAAAAGCCCCAGGTCGACATCAAGACCAACATCAAGGGCATCCCTATGGGCGACACCATCGCCAACGCGATGAAGCCCTCAGTCCAGAAGAATATGGAAGACGAGATGGACGACACCATCCGCTATCAGATCATCTCCGTCACCGCGACTGAGCTCACCCTCAGCGACGTCCTCTCCGACAAGGACAAAAAGCGCGGCGAAAAGGCCGAGACCTTCGTTTTCAAAAGGAAATAATCCCTGTTCCCATGGGTGAAGATTTCAAGATAGTGTCTGACGAGACCGTCGGAGGCGTGAGGCATATAACCGCCATTCCCAGCGCCCTCGTCTGTTCGCAGCAGATAGATCTCGACATAGTGGACGGCAAACTCCACGACGTACGTTATATACGCGGCTGCCACGGAAACCTGCAGGCCGTCGGCCGCCTTCTCGAAGGAATGAGCGTGGAAGAAGCGGAAGGACGTCTCTCCGGCATAGATTGCAAAGCCAGAGGGACGTCCTGCACTGATCAGCTCGCACGCGTGCTGAAAGCCGCCGGGTTCTAAAGCTCGGAGGCGTCTATTTCCGTTATTCCTGTAAGATTGCCGAGGGCGAAAGTATCAATCCCCTTCATAGCTATCACGACAGTGTGGAAAGCCGCATTGTCGGAATAGTTGTAGGAAAGGCCGGCCGCCCAGGAGGCGGAGGTCCCGTCGCCCCAGTAAATGAGGCCTCCGGCGGGATTGCCAGTGACCGTGGGTACCGTAAAGGAGCCGAGGCGGTGGGTGATTGACAGCTGGCTGAGGGAGCCTTCCTGAATTATCTTATAGACTATCTCCAGGCTGCTCGTCCTGCTCTTTACCCTGACCTGGGCCGTGCGGGCGAGGCCGTCGTTTGCAAGGACGGCAAGCGTGGCACCGTGGGAGGCGAGAGCCCTTGTGGAGCTCACGCTGAGCCATGTCACATCCGAAGGGATGACGACGTCAAACTCCGCATTGGTCATAAACTCGAGATCGACGGTCCCCGCCTCGGAAGACACTGTCTTCTCGCTGTTGTCCGAAATGACAAGGCCTTCGGCTTCGAAGGAGAAACGGTCCGTGACGACCCTCAGGCCGTTGTGGACAAGGACTACCACCTTTGAATACTCGGTCAGCTCCGCTCCGCATTTCACGACGATGTCGCCTTCGAGATCAGTCTCGTTTTCCGTCTTCACGAGAAGGTCGGAAGAGGAGAACACCTCGACGGTCGCCGAACCTGTGGAGGAGCTGACGGTGTAGTGGATAGTACGGGTAGCGCCGGGCTCGACAGTCACGGTCTGGCCGCAGTCGTAGGCGACCGAAAGGGTGCTTCCGATGGGAATACGGTAAACGGTGCCGTCGCGAAGCTCGAGGACGAGGTCGGCCCCGTCGCGATAGACGGCCGTGAAGAGTTCCGAGGTGGCGACATCGGTCGCGACACCGAGAACGTTCCAGCTCTCGCCTTCGTCATAGGAGACGTACCAGGAGCCGCCTTCAATCTTGAGACGCGGGGTAATTCCGTCCAAGCCGTCTTCTCCGTCTTCACCATCCTCTCCGGGGGTACCGGGGGTACCGGGAGTACCGGGAGCGCCCGGAGAACCGGGAGAGCCGGGAGTACCCGGAGTGCCGACCGCAAGGACTTTCTGTCCGCCGGAAAGAAGCCACTCACCGTCGAGAGTCCAGTAGTAAAGGCCGTCGGTGTCCTTGGCGATGCCGATTGCAGGGGTGTTGCCCGGGTCGCCTTTCTGGCCGTGATAGATTATCCTTGTGTCGGATTTTGCGAAGACGAGTTCATAGCCGATGATGTTGCCCTGGGCGTCGAGGACGTCCTTTACCTCGGTCACATAGTCGTGGTTCTGGAGGGCGCGCACGGCGGCCTGCAGGGAGGCGATGTTGTCGTTGATCTGCTCTTCAAGGGCGGCGACCCTCTCCTCGAGGGTGCCGATGCGGTCCTCTACCCCGCCGACGCGGGTCTCGAGTTCGTCAAGCCTTTTGCAGGAAGTAAGTGCGACAAGCGCAGCAAGTGCCAAAACAAATATCTTTTTCATAGCCGCATCCGTCAAAGTTTGAATGAAAGGGTGTAATCCTCACCGCCGCTGAGGACGATGCTGTAGGCGCCGGAAGGCAGAGACGAGAAGTCAAGGACTCCGGCGACGCCCGGCTGAAGGACTTTGCTGAGTTTGAGCACGCTGGAAGCATCCCTGACCCTGCAGGTAACGGCATAGGCGCAGGTCAGGGTGAGCTTGCGGGTGGCCTTGTCATATGAGAGCGAAGTCCCGGCGGCGATTTCATCCGCCGTGGGGCCGTTGTCCTCCTTGACGATGATCGTACTGGCCCTCGTAATAGACGCGGAGGCGGTCGCCGCCCTTTATCGCACCGTTGATCTTGCAGGATAACGATGTGAAATCCTTGTTGGGCTGGTCTCCCGTCATAGTGTAGGCTATGTACATATTCTCAAGATTCGACAGGGACTGTCCTGCGCTTACATTCTCCTTCCAGTTGCCGTTCTTGTCATAGAGGGCGACATAGACCTTGCCTGTGAAGGGCATCGTGGCGTCGTTATAGAGGTTGGTGATGCTGGCGGTAAAGGAGACGCCCTGCCTGAAGTTCGTAGTGGAGGCCTTGAGTCCCGGGTAATCGCTGTCGTAGTAGAACATCAGGAGCCTGTCGGAATAGGTCGATGTGCCGTCCCTATCAGGAGAAAGGCCGAGGAGGGTGGACTGGTCGTAAGAGAACGTGTAACCGCCGAGCGTGAGGGCGGAGACAAGGAACCATCCGTTGCCGTCTCCCTCC
>CADAXR010000099.1 GCA_902791945.1 uncultured Bacteroidia bacterium | reverse complement strand
GGGATTCTTCTTCGATCTCTGTCCCTGGGGAGATTCCGTCAACGATGACCCCGGACAGCCGACGGGGACTGACCTTCAAACGATGCGGGACTTGATGATGGCTGCGTACCAGAGCCGTAATCCGGAATCAATCTGCTATGTCGGAGGATTCCCCTCATGGGCTCACAAGTACACCAACGCCCAGGGCGGCATCCGTGACGCTGTCGCTACCGAGTGGGAATTCACCCGCATCCTCAGCCAGTACAACGCCTGTATTGATGCCGACGCCATCAACAACGGGGCCATGGCCAACGCTTCTTTCTGGCAGCATTTCCCTCTTAAGGACGAATATCCGCAGGAGTGGGTTTCCCGTGAGAGCCTGAAGGATAGGGGACTGCTCAAGGAAGACGGTTCTGTCAACCTCGACGACGACCGCGAATACTATATATTCTATGCCGGCGATTGGGATGCCGCCTCCTGGATCTACCAGCAGGCCTCCGGTGTCTGGGACGACCCTGAGAGGGGATCGGTCCCCCTGATGTGGCCTTTCGGTCCGGCTCTCAGCATCCGTGCTCCGCAGGTGATGCATTACTTCTATTCCACGGCAACGGCCAACGACTATTTTGTCGCGGCAGACAACGGCGCCGGCTATCTCAATCCGGGCGAGCTTTCCGAGCCGCGCGAGTCGGGCCTGCCGTCAGGAGTCAATGCCTGGAAGAATCACTGCAAGAAGTTCTACAGGCAGTGGGGCATGACTGTGACGGGCTTTATCATCGACGGCTTCTCCTCGCCGATGTCAGAGGAGACTATGGATGCCTATTCGGAGTTCAGTCCCAACGGTATTGTGCTTCAAAGGGCTGGCACCGCTCTTGCAATCCATAAGGGAATGCCCGTTATGAAGGCAAGTTCGAACGATTTGAATAAAGACAATAGCCCTGTGACCGAAGCCGCGCATCTTATTGGCAACATTCAGCAGGAAAGGGAGAGTACCGGACAGCGCTTCCACTGGTGCCGCGTAGTGCTCGCCCGGCCGTCCTGGTACAAGTCCGTGGTGGAAACGGTAAGCCAAAGCAGACCCAACTATGTACTGCTTGATGCGCCATCGTTCTTCGAGCTTTTGAGAATATATCAGGAGGAGTAATTTTAGTAAAAAAATATAAATCGTTTTAAGTTTCAATTCCTTTGACGTTGCTCTCCAAAAACATAAATTTGCGATGATGACACGGGCCGGACGAATACTTTTCTTCCTGGTAGGGATTCTTTTCTCTGCCGGTGTATCGGCTGCCGCCCAGGAGCACCCACGCCTTTTCCTCCGTGCCGGCGATGAAAAGGCCCTCAAGGCGAACATCGCCAAGGACGACATCTGGTCCCGGATGCACGCTGCCATCATCGAAGAATGTGCTGTCATCGACACCCTTCCGCTCTGCGAGAGAGTTATCAAGGGACCGCGTATGCACGCCGTCTCCTGCGAGGTTCTCCGCAGGGTGCTCTTCCTCAGTTACGCCTACAGGATGGAAGGGCTTGAAAAGTGCGCTGCGAGGGCGGAAAAGGAACTTCTCCACGCCGCTGCCTTCGTAGATTGGAATCCGCCTCATTTCCTCGACGTCGCCGAGATGTCCACCGCTTTTGCCATAGGCTACGACTGGCTTTACGACTATCTTCCGGAGGCCTCGAAAGATTCCATACGCGTCAATCTTATAAAAAAAGGTCTGGACCCGGCCCTCGACCCTGTCAACGCAAACCGTTTCGTCCACACCAGCAACTGGGGGCAGGTCTGCAACGGCGGCATGGGCATCGCAGCTATCGCGCTCCTCAGTGAGGAGCCGGGGAAGGCACAGTCCATCCTCGACCGCAGCCGCAAGAATATACTGATTCCGATGGAGGCGGCGTATCCTCCGGAGGGCTGTTTTCCGGAAGGGTTCGGCTACTGGGCTTTCGGTACACAGTACAATATCCTCTTCCTGGATGCTCTCTGGAGATACTACGGCAGGGACACCATTGACGAGTATCTCAAAGTCCCCGGCTTCATCGAATCCGGCAACTATTCCCAGCAGCTCATAACCCCTTCTCTCCAGACCTTCGGCTATTCGGACAACAGTACCCGCATTTATCTCGAGCCCGCCGTGATGTGGTTCAACCAAATCAGGCCGGATCCGAAGATGTATTACTGGCAGAAACCCCTGTTCGAGAAATTCGACGAGACAAAATCCTACGTCAAGACCATCAAGAACAGGATTATCCCGTTTATGATAATCTGGGGTGCCGGGACAGGTCCCGAGCCGGCCGTGAACCTCGCCGCTCCGAAGCAGCCGGAAGGCAACTTCTACGCCGGTCACGGCCGCAACGACATCTGCGTAATGCGCACCGGATGGAGCCGTGACGACGCTTACCTTGGCTTCAAGTCCGGACGCGCACGCAACCCTCACGGACATATGGACATCGGCTCGTTCTACTATGAATATAAAGGTGTCCGCTGGTCGCTGGATCTCGGAAGCGACGACTACGGCAAGGTCCAGGTCCACGGCATAGGCCTCTTCGATATGTGGGCCGGCAGCGATCGCTGGACACAGCTGACCAAATACAACAACTTCGCCCATTCGACGACCTACCCCGACGGCGTGTACCAGGATGTCAAAGCCCAGTGCTATATCAAGGACGACGAGGCGTCAATGACGGTATCGTCAGAGATAGCCGGGGTCTATCCCGGCAAGATGAAGAGCCTGGTGCGGACCGCCCATCTCGCCGGCCCTGCGGTGGAGGTCAAAGACCACATAGAAACTGAAGACAACCAGGTCGTTATGGTCTGGAATATGACGACTGAAGCCGTGAAGTTTGAGCGCAAGAAATCCCGCCTCCTGCTGACCGGACCCGGAGGGGAGCAACTCGAGATGCTGGTGTCCTCGAGGTTCCCGTTCACCGCGGAGCTGGTGTCCGCCAAGCCCGCCCATAAGTACGAAGGCCAGAACAATGAGATCAGCTTCCTCCGCCTCCGCTACACCGTCCCGTCATGGACGGAATACAATTTCTCAGTAAAACTCAACCCTCTCTACTAGTGCGACTGCTCTCTGTCATACTGCCTCTTCTTCTGACGCTTCAGGCGCTGGCTCTTCCCCAGCACCCGAGGCTTTTCCTGCAGAAGGGAGAGGAACAGAAGCTGATGGGGAACATCAGCGCTGACGCGCGCTGGCAGAAGGTCCACGACGTGATCCTCGCAGAGAGCGACGAGATTGCGAAGGGCCCGGCCCTCGAGTTCAAACTGAACGCCCGCAAAGAGATGCACCATATAGGCTGCGAGGCCGTCCGCAGGATGCTCTTCCTCTCCTATTCGTGGAGGATGACAGGGGAGAAACGGTATCTGCTTGCCGCCGAGGCCCTTGCCCGCGACATCTGTGCCCTCAAGAACTGGAACCCTTACCACTTCCTCGACGTGGCGGAGATCACAGTCGCCGCGTCCATCGCCTACGACTGGCTCTACGACGCCCTTCCGGCAGACCTTCGCACCGCCCTTATGGAGAACATCAGGGACAAGGCGCTCGTGACCTCCATCACCGGAGGCGCCGGAAACCCCGAGTACAACCTCCGCTGGATGGAAATGACCAGCAACTGGAGCCAGATCTGCCACGGCAGCATGGCCATCGGGGCCATCGCCATATATGAAGATGCGACCGAGACCTGCGACAAGATCCTCGCTCGTTCGCGCGATAAGATGAGCATCCCGATGGAGGCGGAATACCGCCCCGACGGCGCCTATTCCCAGGGCATCGGCTACTGGGGCTACGGCACTATGCTCAATACGATGTATCTGGACGCCATGGAGACGAATTTCGGTCCCTCAAGCGTCTCGATGCTCGAAGCCATCCCCGGTTTTATGCAGACGGGAAAATACTTCTCCGAACTCCTCACCAACACCCAGCAGTCCTTCTCCTTCAGCGACAACAGCACCGGGGATAATCTTCCGGAGCACTGCATTTTCTGGTTCTACAGGAAGACGGGAGACCCGACCCTTCTCTATCACCAGAAGGCGATGCTGGACCGCTGGACGGACGACCCTTCGTTCGTCCACGGCTCGTACGCCCGCCACGATCCGCTGATGCTCGTCTGGGGCGCCGGCACCGGAGAGCACCCCTGCGCCGACTTCGCCTCGGCGAAGCAGCCGGAGGAGCTGTTCTACATCGTCCGCGGCCTCAACCCTATCTGCACGATGCGCTCTGGCTGGACCACCGACGACATCTGGCTCGGCTTCAAGGCCGGCAACCCCAGCTGTGCTCACGGCCATATGGACGTCGGCGAGTTCATGCTCGAGCAGGGCGGAGTCCGCTGGGCCGAGGACCTCGGCAGCGACGGCTACAGCGCTTTCGTCAGCCTGGGCAAAGGCTCGCTCTTCAATATGAAGCCGGACGCCCTCCGCTGGAACGACCTTCTCCGTTACAATAATTTCAGCCATAACACGCTGACTGTCAATAACCAGTTCCAGAATCTCGAGACCAAGTCGGAGTTCTGCGACTCCGGCGCGGACAGGAATAATATGTTTGCCGTGGCGGACCTCACCCCGACCTATGCAGGGGTCCTCGAGTCGGCAAAAAGGAGGGTGTCGCTGCTTGACGGCAAATGCGTGGTGGTCGAAGACACCCTCGCGGCGCGCTCCTTCCGGGACGCGTCCGTGGTCTGGAACCTCACGACCCGTTCCGACGGCTTCTCCTTCGACAAGAAGTCAGGGACCATAACCCTCACGGCAAAGAATCCTGCAGGAGAGTTAAAGACCCTTCACCTCAAAGTGACCCTCGGCGACAAGGCCGCCAGCCCCGCCGGCTTCAAGGTCCTGCGCACCGCCGTCGATGATGAATTCTATTACCCCAACATGGAAAAGCCGGCCCACGGCTGCTATTTCGTGAGGATAAAATACACCGTTAAAAAAGGAATGTCGCAGACAATGCGAGTTGAAATGCAACCTGAATAAATCAACAATAAACCACTCATATTATGAAAAAAGAACTGTATCTGCCACCCGAGACAAGGGTGAAGGAACTGTCCCTGAGAGCTGGGATTCTCGAAATCTCGAACAATCAGGCGACAATCGAAGACTATGAATTCGAAGATCTTGACAGAGTTTAACCGCAAACAGAAAGTAGTTATGAAAAAGTATTTCAGCATCGCGATTGCGACCCTTCTGCTTTGCGGATGTGCAAAGCAGATTGAGGGCCCCGAAAACAACATCCCGGCCCCTAAGACTGACGGCATTACCTTTGTCGCCGGATTCACCAAAGTGACGACCGCCGAAGGTGTCAACACCTGGGAGGCGGATGACAACATCTCGATATTCAGCGCCGCCAACGGCGCCGATCCCGGCGTTGCCATAGACTCCAACCTTGAATATAAGACGGACGCTGCCGGCGCAAGCGCGGCCTTCACCGCCGTGGGCGACCCCGCCCACGCGACCGACAAGTACTTCGCGTATCACCCCTATTCACCCGCTTATGCGTCCAAATTGAACGCTGATGCGAATATAGGCTTCTCCGGCGTGGCAGCCAGTGCCCCCGTCACTGACTACCGCTTTATGCCTATTATGGTCAACGGTAGCGCCGTTTTCACCTTTGATCCTGCAACCGGAGAGTCCACCAGCAGCTCGACTCCGAAGTATTACTATGCGCAGGCCGACGCCCCTGCAAATGAAGAGGATCCTGTCGTCCTGAATTTCAAGCCGGTACTTCCCATCCTCGAACTTGACCTCTATGGCCAGGGCACCCTCAAAGAGGTGGACATTTCCTTCACCGATCCTGCCACGGATGTTTTCAGCGACTACAACTGGCTGACGGCGAAGGGTGTTTTCAACACCTCCACCGGAGTCATGACGATGACCAATCACTCAAACGCCTATTCTACAATCAAGGTAACGGTCAAGGAAGAGTCCAAGGACTACATCACACTTCTCGGGGAGACCCCTATGAAGATGCAGGTCATCGTAGGACCGTTCACCATCCAGAAGGGCCTCACGCTTAAATTCATCGACAAGGACGGCAAGACCTTCTCCAAAGCCATCTGGGCTGACGGAGTCAAGAGCGCGATTGCCAGCGACGGATCGATGAAGCACATCCGCCAGGGCATCAATGTGCCTTACATCGCTGCCTCGGCCCCTTCTGTCGCCGAATTCGCCGCCGAAGGCGGAACGAGTGAGGCCGTTACAATCAGCACATATTCCGCCTGGAGCGTCAAGAGCAAGCCGGAGTGGATTACCGTCAGTCCTGCCAGCGGCACGGG
>CADAXR010000098.1 GCA_902791945.1 uncultured Bacteroidia bacterium | reverse complement strand
GAAGTCTGGTCGGAACCGAGATCGACGCGGATGTCCTCTGCGGCGAGCCGCTCCCAGAGGTCGACGACATTGCCGACATAGGCGAGCGAGACGACCTCCTTCGTGGCGACCGCCTTGCGGATGCGCGGGATTAGCTCGTCCAGGTCGCGGTGGAGTTCGTCCACCCAGCCCTGGGCGTAGCGCTTCTCCGCCGCGAGGGGGTTGATCTCCGCCGTGACGCTCACCACTCCGGCGATGTTACCCGCCTTCGGCTGAGCGCCCGACATTCCCCCGAGCCCGGCGGTCACGAACAGCTTGCCTGCGGGCTCGCCGCCCTGCTTCCTTGCGGCGTTCATCACCGTGATCGTCGTGCCGTGGACGATGCCCTGGGGGCCTATATACATATATGAACCTGCCGTCATCTGCCCGTACTGGCTTACGCCGAGGGCGTTGAAGCGCTCCCAGTCGTCCGGCTTGGAGTAGTTGGGGATGACCATGCCGTTGGTGACGACGACTCTCGGCGCGTCCTTATGGGAGGGGAAAAGGCCCATCGGGTGGCCGGAATACATCACGAGCGTCTGCTCGTCCGTCATCGTGGCGAGATACTGCATCACGAGGCGATACTGCGCCCAGTTCTGGAAGATGGCGCCGTTGCCTCCGTAGATAATGAGCTCGTGGGGGTGCTGGGCGACGCGGGGATCCAGATTGTTCTGGATCATCGCCATGATTGCCGCCGCCTGGGGGCAGCGCGCCGGGTATTCCCCTATCGGCCGGGCATACATCTCATACGACGGACGGAAGCGGTACATATAGATGCGCCCGTAGAGCCGCAGCTCCTCGGCGAACTCCTTAGCCAGCACCGCATGGTGCCGCTCGGGGAAATAGCGCAGCGCATTTTTCAGCGCCAGCACCTTCTGCTCCTTCGTCAGGATATCCTTCCTCACCGGCGCGTGGTTTACCGCCGGGTCATACGGCTTCCTCTCCGGCAACTCCGCCGGAATCCCTTCAAGGATCTCTTCTGCAAATGTCATATCGTGGTTATTAGTTCAGTCGTGCAAAAAAGCCTACCAGACTCTCTTGATTCCGTATTTTTTCAGGATCTTGAGAATGGGCTTCTCGATGGAGGCCTCCCAGAGGGAGTAGCCGTTGTCGTTGGGGTGGACACCGTCGGCGGTGGAGGATTCGCCGTTGTGAAGGGCGGCGTCGGGCTTAAGGTAATAAACGTCCTTGTACTGCTTGCAGGCAATCTTCATGAGGCTGTCGGAAAGGGCCCTGCGCCCGCCGAACTCGGCCTGGGCCGCGGTGTTGAAATTTTCCTTTTCCCAATAGATTGTGCGCTGGATGATTATCGGCTTGCCGGGGTGCGCCTTGACCAGACGGTCGATGAAGGGAAGGAGACGCTCACGGATAAGGGGGATATTGGGATTGGAGAACGGGTCGAAGACATAGGCGTCGGCCTCGATGTCCTCCAGCACGTCGGCGAAATAGGGTTGCATCTTGCAGTTGCCGCTGAAGCCGAGAGGAATTACCTGGAGGCCGGTCTTTCGCATGAACTGCATAGGATAGCTCATGCCGGCGCGGGTGCAGCTGATCCCGTGGGTGAAGCTGCTGCCGTGGAAGACGATTTTATTTTTGAACGGGGACTCGAGAGGCTCGATATAGCTGCCTTCAGGCACACAGACCTGGCATGAATTGAGCTCCGAATAGAGGGGAAGATAGAGGAGGCACTCCTTCTCCCCGGGGGCCATATCCTTGACGATGGACCTGACTTTGTCCTTGTCCTTATGGTCCCTGTCGAAAGTGGTGCAACCGGCCCAGAGCCACTTGCCGTCCTTCTTGATGTAAAGGTCGAAACCGCGGTAAGAGCAGTAGGCGCCGCTGTTCGTCCATGCGAAATCTACGCTGGCTCCGATCTCGGTCGCGTCGGTCCTGAACATCACGGTAAGGCCCGCCGGAACGCGGCACTGCTTGTTCTCCCCGGGGGTGAAACCCTTATAGACGACGGTGTCGATACGGTGATAGGGGTTGGGGGTGTCGAACGCCTTTCCGCGGAGTCCGAGCGACGAAATTTCGACTTTCTCCCAGTCGGTAGTCTGGGCAGCCGCGCCGATGCACATGGCAAAAGCCGCGAGGATGAAGATGATTCTTTTCATATTTAAAATATTTGTTTCCTTACAGGCAACTACAAATATACCTCTTTTTTCGTTACTACGCTATAGCTGAACAGAAGCGGAAAAATTACTATCTTTGAAAGGAAATTGTGACGCCATGAAAAGATTTTTCGCGCTTCTCGTTGTTATACTGGGCTTTGCGTCGGCAGGGGCCGCTCAGCAGAAAGACACCCTCCGGGTTCTTGCCATCGGAAACAGCTTCTCGCAGGACGCCGTCGAGCAGTACCTCTACGAACTGTTCGACGCCGCAGGGATCCCCGTCATCATAGGCAACATGTACATAGGAGGCTGCACCCTCGAAAGGCATTTCAACAACTCCGTCACAGGAAAGAAAGACTACGCCTACCGCAAGATTACCGGCGGCGTGAAGACAAATACTGCCGAGATGCCGCTCGCCGCCGGCCTCGCCGACGAACCATGGGACTGTGTCAGTTTCCAGCAGGCGAGCGGCGTATCGGGGGAATATGAGACCTATGAGCCCTACCTCCTGGCCCTCCAGGCCTATGTCCGCCGCCGCGTCCCGGCGACGGCGGCGTTTATGTGGCACCAGACCTGGGCCTATGCCTCAGACGCGACACACCGCGAGTTCTCCCGCTACGGCTCCGACCAGATGAAAATGTACCAGGCCATCGTGGACGCCTCCAGGCGTGCCCTCCACAACCACGGCTTCCCCGTCTTCATACCCTCGGGCACTGCCATCCAGAACGCCCGCGCCAGCTCCCTCGGCGACACCCTGACCCGCGACGGCTACCACCTGGAGACGACCTACGGCCGTTTCACCGCCGCCTGCACATGGTTCGAGGCCATCACGGGCCTCAACGTGACCGAGAACCCCTACCGTCCGGACTCCGTCCCGGAGGAGACGGCCGCGATCTGCCGCAGGGCGGCCCATAACGCCTGCCGCAAGCCTTTCAAAGTGACAAAATAGATTTACAGAACCACATAATCGCTCCAATATGACCTTCCTGATGATTGTCCAGCTGCTGATCGTCCTCGCGGCCCTCTATGTGGGCTCGCGCTACGGCAGCCTCGCGCTCGGCGCCATTTCCGGCATCGGCCTCGCCATCCTCGTGTTCGGCTTTGGTCTCAAGCCCGGGACTCCCCCGACAGACGTCATTTACATCATCATCGCCGCGGTGACCTGCGCCGGTACGCTGCAAGCCTCCGGCGGTATGGACTGGATGATACAGATAGCTGAAAAGATGCTCCGTAAGCACCCGGACCACATCACATTCCTCGGCCCCCTCGTGACGTTCTTCCTGACAGTGCTGGTCGGCACGGGACACGTCGTGTACACGATAATGCCCATCATCTGCGACATCGCCCTGAAGAAGAACATACGCCCGGAGCGTCCCTGCGGAGTCGCGTCGGTGGCCTCGCAGGTGGGCATCACCTGCTCGCCGATCGCCGCCGCCGTGGTCGCGTTCGTGACGATCTCCAACGCCAACGGCTACATGGTCGCCATCCCCCAGGTGCTGATGGTCACGATCCCGGCATGCGTGCTCGGCCTGATGTGCGCCTCCCTCGCCTCGTTCAAGAGGGGCAAGGACCTCGACAAGGACCCCGAGTTCCTCCGCCGCAAGGCCGATCCGGAGACTTTCCAGTACATGTACGGCAACTCCGCTACTACTCTCGACATAGTCATCACGAAGCAGGCCAAGGCCTCGGTGTTCGTGTTCCTGGGCTCGCTGCTGATAATTGTTGGATTCGCGTTCTGCCAGATGTTCCACGTGGCGGGCGGCGACAGCGTCGCAAAGGCCATCGGCCTGCCTAAAATGAACATCTGCATCCAGATCATAATGCTGATGGCCGCGGCGGCGAACATCATGTTCTGCAAAGCCTCTCCGAAGAAGGCCGTCGCCGGCGCGGTGTGGCAGAGCGGCATGGTCGCCGTAGTCGCCATCTACGGCATCGCCTGGCTGGCCGACACCTATTTCGGCAACTACATGAACGAGATGAAACTGATGCTGACGGACCTCGTGACGAACTATCCCTGGTCCATCGCATTCGTGTTTTTCCTTGTCTCCGTGCTGATCAATTCACAGGGAGCGGTGGTAGTTGCGATGCTGCCACTGGCCTATGAGCTGGGCATCGCGGGCCCCGTGCTCCTCGGCGTGCTGCCTAGCGTCTACGGCTACTTCTTCATCCCCAACTACCCTTCCGACATCGCGACGGTCAACTTCGACCGTTCCGGCACGACCGTCATAGGCAAATACCTGCTGAACCACAGCTTCATGATGCCGGGGCTCATAAGCGTGGCCGTAGCGACCGTCGTCGGTTATCTTATAACCAACGTCGCTTTTGCAGGCTACTTCGCCTCTTTTGTAAAATAAGGAGGAAGCCTTACTTCTTGCCGGTGAGGTTCTCCACCTTGCCCTTGGCCTCTTCTACAACCTCTTCGAGCTTTTCCTTAGCCTGGGAAACGGCATACTTGAACTTTTCCTCAAGGGTCACTTTTCCGTCACCGTCAAGGTCGCGGGGATCGAGTTTTTTCTCTTCTTCCATAGCTTGGTTGTTTTAAAATTACTTTGCCGATATAAGCAAAATTATCTGGTTACGATGGAATCGACACGGGAGGCGAGGTATGCCTTGGCGTTCTCCCACTTGTAGTAGGGACCGCTCGCGGCGGGGCAGTCGCCGAGGCGCACTTCCTCACCGTTGAGAAGTACCTTTACAAGGGTCTCGCCCTTCTTCTTGCCCTTCGGGGTGTAGAAGACGAACTGGATGTTGGCGGCCTTCGGCGAACGGAAGGTCTGGAAGGTCTTCGCGAGGTCATCCGCGGAAGGAGGAATGTATCCGAAGTCGTCGATGTTCATTATCATGAGGAGGGCCATCACGACGTGGTCGTGGCCGAACCGGAGGTCGGCGCCGCGGCTCTTTTCGGAGAGTCTCTTATCGGCTTTGGCGATGATGTCGTCGACGATGGAGGAGCAGGACACCTTGTAACGGAGGTATTCCCTGAAACGCTCGTAGTTGTCCACCTCCCACATAAGTGCCATCTCGTCATCGGTCATCAGGTCGGCGACCTCGAATCGGTCCTCTTCCGGAAGATTGCCCATACCGCCGACGAGCATATAGTAGTTGAAAAATACGTCATAGGCGTCACGGCCGCCGAGGCCGGCCACAGGGTCCTTGAAGATGCGGCCGAGGACGGTCTTCCACTCCGTCATCCTGCGGTTGAAGAAGGTCCTGGAGTCCTCGGGATAGGGGAATCTGGGCTCGGGTCCCTTGTAGCGGAACGGATTCTTGCCGCCGAGGTTCGGGCGGGTGGCCTGGATGTCGAGCACGCCCTGGTGGGCGTAGATGTCCGCCTTGGGGGCGACACGGGAGAGCGAAGCGCAGAAAGCCGCCATGCTTACTATGGAGCGCTGGGCGCCCGACGATGCGGCGTCCACCTTGCTCCCCTTGCCGAAGGCCTGGGGGAAGGATTTTACCATATCCGCAGCTATCCACTCATGCTGGTCCCAGCCGAGAGGAGTAAGGTCTCCCACCTTGTACTGTCCCTGCTCCCAGAAGGCCTCGAGGTCCTGGAGGAGCTTGTAGCCGCGAGGGGTGAGGTTGCCGCTGCCGGCGCCATTGCGGAGGATTTCAAGAGGGACGAGGTAGGCCTTGTCTGTGTAGGCGTACCTGGAGCCGTGGCGGCCGTAGTGGCTGACATAGACCGGCTCATAGCCCTTCGGGGCGGGGGTCTGCGCCTTGTGCGTCATGTCATAGACGCCTTCGAGGCCGCTGGCCTTGTTCCTGTCGGCGCGCACCTCTTCCCTCACGCCTTCACGGACCTTCGAAGGGGCCGGCATCGGAGGATCGACTTCTACGATATAGAAATGGGTGTCGCGCAGGCGTTCGCCTGCGTGGTCGTATTTCTTGTTGTCGTTGGGGTAGTTGACGACGTGGGTCACGGGGTCGCCGAAGCCCCTGACGCACATTGTCGTGGAGCCGCCGCCGTCCATGTTGAGGGCGTACTGCGGGTCGAAATGCTTCACGAGGAATAGCGTCAGCTCACGGGCGCTCATGCCCTCGCTGATCCCCTTCCTCCTGCCGTCCACGGCGAGGAGGATGACGTGGTTGTCGGCAGTCTTGGCCACGGCGGTGCGCGGGTGGCGCACGCCCTGGTGGCGGACCGGGTCCTCGTAATGGTAGTTTTTATAATCCTCAGGGTCGATGGAAGGGTCCACGAAAGTGGTCCCCACGGGCTCGAAGTTGTCAATCAGCATAGGGGCGCTCGTGAGGATGTTGGGCTCTTCGGAGGCGCCGTAGAACGCGCGCTGCTCCTCGATGCTCTTGCCCTTGCCGTCGAAGGAGATGCGGACTCCCTGCATGCCGTCGGTGTAGACGGCGCCTTCGCTTTTCCAGTTGGGGACGGGGAATTTGAAGACGGTGTTGAAAGGCATGCACGAACGGAGGGCGCAGTTGACCTTGATCACGATGGAAGAGGCTTCGTAGCCGGCGTTCATGGCCGCGACGGCCCTGTTGCGGAGGAACACGTCAGAAGTCGG
>CADAXR010000097.1 GCA_902791945.1 uncultured Bacteroidia bacterium | reverse complement strand
CAAGGTCCTTGATGGCGCGGCGACATCCTACACCGACGTTATGTCGGAAACTGCTGGCGACGGCTCGCGCACATTTTTCCATTGTCGTGGCGCCAATGCGGAGCTCTCTGTGGATCAGGTGCTTGCCTGTAAGTCTCCGGCTCGTATTTTCCATCTGGGATACCTCCTGCTTCTCGATGCGCTGGACAAGGAAGACCCAGAATACAGGGTGGCAGCTGCCCGGGCGCTGGACGGCCTGCAGAAGCAAGGATACGAGACATCGGTCGATGTAGTGTCGGAGGAAGGCGACCGCTACCGCAAGGTGGTGCTTCCCTGCCTGAAATACATCGACTATCTGATCATTAATGAGGTTGAGGCAGAGAACTGCCTTGGGACTCCGCTGCGCTGCGAGGATCAGCCGGACCTGCCGGCCATCAAGGCTGCAGCCGCCACTCTGCTTGAGATGGGAGTCCGTAAAAAAGTCGTCATCCATTTCCCCGAAGGAGGCGTGGCTGCCGACAGTGACGGTGATGTGTGCTAGTCCGTAAAAAAGTCGTCATCCATTTCCCCGAAGGAGGCGTGGCTGCCGACAGTGACGGTGATGTGTGCTATGCCCCGTCTTTCACTGTTGACCGTAGCGAAATCGTTTCTTCGGTGGGAGCAGGCGATGCATTCTGCGCCGGTGCGCTTTATGCCATCCACGAGGGTTGGCCGTTGCGCGAAATGCTCGAATTCGCCTCGGCCGGCGCCCGCTTCAACCTGTTCAGCGCCACATCTACAGGCGGCGCACCTGAATTGGAGACCATATTGTCGTTCCTTAAATCCGTAAAAAATGAAAAGATCTGAAATCAACGCCATTATCCGTGCCAACAAGCAGTTGTGCGAAAAGTTCCTTTTTCACCTGCCCGACTGGGCCTTCTGGGGCCCGGCGGACTGGGCTTCGAAGGGGAAGGAGTGCGAGGAGATCAAACGCAACTGTATGGGATGGGACATCACTGATTTTGGAAGCGGTGACTTTGAACGTATCGGCCTGTCGCTGATAACCCTGCGAAACGGCAATCCTGCCTTCGACCGCAAGCCCTATTGCGAAAAGATAATGATGGTCCGTCCCGGTCAGGTGACTCCCACCCACTTCCATTGGAATAAGATGGAGGACATTATCTTCCGTGAAGGGGACGGCACTTTCTGCATGAAGTTGTGGAACGCTGATTACAGGACGGAGGAATTGATTGAGGATGGCGTCGTCCGGCTGCGCCTGGACGGTGTTCTTACGGAGTTTGAGCCGGGGAAGACCTATCGTCTCCGTAAAGGGCAGAGCGTATGTTATACCCCCTTTATCTACCACACTTTCTGGGCAGAAGACGGTCCCTGCCTCATAGGTGAGGTCTCAATGGTCAACGACGACAGCGCCGACAACCGGTTCCTGGAACCGGTCGGCCGCTTCCCGGACATCGAAGAGGATGTGCCGGCCGAGGTCCTGCTGTGTAACGAATACCCTGATCTGTAGTACTATGCTTGTAAATCTTCAGGAAATCCTCGCGCTCGCTGAGCGGGAGGGGAAAGCGATAGGGATGTTCAATGCGACAGGTTTTGATTCGCTGCAGGCCGTAGTGGCGGCAGCGGAAGAACTCAATGAGCCTGTCATCATCGCCCACGCGGAAGTACATAACGTTTTCAACGACATATCCATGGTCGGACCCGCTATGCTGGCGGTCGCTCGCAGCGCACGCGTCCCGGTCTGCGTCCATCTTGATCACGGGGAGTCGCTTGCGATGATTGAAAAAGCGGTAGAGCTCGGTTTTACCTCCATTATGATAGATGCTTCCGCGAAGCCTTTTGCGGAAAATGTGGCTTTGACGCGCCGCGTGGTCGAAATGTGCCATCCCAAGGGCATCGGTGTCGAGGCCGAACTGGGCCGTCTCGCCACCCGTGAGGACGGTTCAGCCAATCCGGAGGACTTTTACACAGATCCGGATGAGGCTGCTGATTTCGTACGAAAGACTGGCATAGACGCCCTTGCCATAGCGTTCGGGACGGCACACGGTTTCTATAAATCCGATCCCGTCCTTGATTTCGGTGTCATTTCTTCCTGCCGTAGAAGCACAGGCATCCCCTTAGTAATGCACGGAGGGTCCGGCGTTTCCCCGGCCGACTATACCCGTGCCATCCGTGCCGGAATCCGCAAGATCAACTACTATTCCTATATGTCCAAAGCCGGGTATAACGCGGCTGCTGATGTGATCGCCTCAGGAACAACGTCTTACCTCCACGACGTTGAATTCGCCGCCATGAAAGCGATGAAAGAGGACGTCTCCCGCGCCATCAAGGTTTTTTCTGGAAAATAATTCTTATATTTGAAAACAAAAACAGAGTTATTATGGAACAGTTACCTCTTACTTTCGTTCAGGCGACGGTCGAACCGGACATTCAAGAATGTTTCAGGCCTGCTTTCAATTTTACAAAACTCAGTTCTTCCAGCGGAAGGCTTGCCTTTACACCCGGGAAGGTTTATTGGCTCCCCGACAATCCTATGGCTATGATGGACCAGGGCTGGGTCATAGACATCTCTGAGATCGAGGGCTGCGGCAAGTGGGGCCTTGCCGGCTTCTTTATCAAGCTTGTAGACGGAAAGGAACTGCGTTTCTCCAATGTAGGAGGGAAGATGCGTGACGAGATCGCAGCTGCCATAGAGGCTCACAAAGGAGATGCTGCGCCGAAGGCTGCTCCGGCAGCTGATGCTCCGGATCCAGCTGCCGCTCCTATTCCCCCGGCAGCGGAGGGACCCGCTGAGGAAAAAGGGCCTGCTGCAGAAGAGGCTGATGCCATGGATCCTGCGGATGTGTCCTCCAACAAGGTGATGGCGATACTTGCCTACTTTGGCATCCTCGTACTGATTCCGATTTTCGCCGCAAAAGATTCAAAGTTTGCCCGCTATCATTCCAACCAGGGCCTGATTCTTCTGATCTGTGCCGTCGTTGCTTATGCCATCGGCAAGATCCCCGGATTAGGTTTCCTGATGTGGATTCTCGATGTGGCAATCCTGGTCTTCGCCATCATCGGCATTGTCCACGCCGCCAAGGGCGAGGCCAAACCCCTTCCCCTTATCGGCAAATTCCGCATTCTCGGTTAATTCCAGGATTTTTTGACGGCGGCCCAGTCGTAATAGACGCCCTTCCATGGCTTGAGGCCGTGGATGAGGGATTCCTTTTCGTTGACGAGGATCTTGACTAGGACCTTGCCTTTCGGGCATTTGCGGTAGAAGATGAGCTGGACGTTGCAGCCGGGGCAGACGTACCTGTAGTCCTGGAAATAGTCCGCGTAGTCCTTTTCGTCGCAGTCGAGGTATGTCCCTTCGACGGGGATGGACGCCATCACGGGAAAAACGTAGCTGTCGTGGCTGAACCGGAGGGTCGCGGCGACGTGGGAGTCCGCAGCCAGGGCCTTGTCCGCATCCTCCACTATCTTCTGAAGGATCCCGCCGCCGTAGGCTTTGGTGAACGGGCTTTCGTAGCCCGGTGAACGGAGACGTCTCATCCAGTCGAGGTTGCCGGATACCCAGAGGTAGTAGAGCTCTTCGGCCGTGAAATACTTGCCGGGGCCGGGCACGGTCTCCGGGTCGGTGACGCAGCCGGTCTTGAGGCTCCTGAAGCTGTTTCTCGCGACATATTTGACTGTGGAGTAGTGAACCTTCGAAGGGTCGGAGAAAATCCTTTTTTCAAAGCCCCTCAGGTTGTAATCCTTGCGGAGTTCTTTGGCTATCGGGGACATCTGTCTTTCCTGCGCCTTCAATTCATCCCAGTCCTCACTGGGGATATGAATTCCGCACACTTCGCGGGAGAATTCGTCGTTTTTTCTCCAGGAGGTCTCGTAGGATGTGACTTCGAGCTCCGGATGACGGGCCGAAAGTTCCCCGAGGAATGCATTCATGCTCGCGACTACGCGCGGCGACTCTGTCGTGTACGCGGTTATCTCGTCTCTGTCGGCGGCGGAGAAAACTTCCGGGTAATGGCGGACCATCCTCGAGCAAATCTGCCTGTGCTCCAGGGCTCCGAGCTCAGTGAGGGCGCCGAAATGGTCTTTGGACATTTCATACAGCATCCTGAGGTCTCCGAGAAGGGACAGCCCCTCCTCCGAAAGCAGGCCCTTGTCCGCATACAGGGCAAGCGTGTCCACCACTTTGAAGCATTCGGAGCCGCTCTTTGATATAAAGCGGCTGCCGTGACGGCCGATGTGGCTTATATAGAAGGGCTTGTATCCTTTAGGCGCGGCAGTAGTCACCGTGTCCTGGGGCTGGTACCAGGAAAGGCTTCCTCCGGAACGCCCCGGGTCCTTTGAAAAAACCTCCAGGGCTATCTGGAGGACGATTGCCAGTATTGTCATTCCGGTTGCTGTTTTGAATGCTTGTCCTTTATATCGGAGTGGAACTTCGGTATCAGTGAAGGGTCTCCAGTCTTCTTGTACAGCTCATAGTAATGGATGTAGTCCTTCAGCCTGGCCTGGTTCTTAACTTCAAGGGTTCGCTTCGGGTCTACGGAAAGGGCCTTGACGTATTCTTTCATTTCCTCCCGGTCGTCAAGAAGTTCGGGAAGGTTGGAGTTGAATGCCATCCAGACAACCTGGAGCAGATAATTGTCCTTGAGGACTTTCAGGGAGTTATCCCCGCTCTTCTCGTAGAAATCCCAGAGATCGAGCTTGTTGAGGATGACTTCGCTGTTGCGTTTGGAAATACGCTGCTTGGACAGGGATTTGACATTGGTCTTCCTGTAGTAGTACAGCTTGTCTTTTATGAAACGTATATTTTGGGCCCGGAGGATTACCTGTGCCATTATGACCATGTCTTCGCACATGCCGTAACGGGGGAAGAAGAATTCCTCCCCTTCATAAATGCTACGCTTGACCAACTTGTTCCACAAATAAGCCCTGAAGTGGCGGTGGGAGAACATTGCGTCGAGTATCTGATATTTGTCGGGATACTGCTTCTCCCGGCGGGGGATTTTCCAGTACCTGTAGGTATTGTAGTAGTTGCAGATGACCACGTCGGGGTCGTCATAGGTTGCGGCCGCAAGCTTTTCAAGCATGTCGGTCGCGACCCAGTCGTCGGAGTCGAACTGGATTATATAGTCTCCGGAGGCATTCCGGACGCCGACCTTCCGGACTGAAGGGAGGCCCTTGTTCTCCTGGTGGATTATTCTGACGCGAGGCTTCACGGCGGCGAATTCGCCGTCCAGCAGATTCTCTACGATCTCGATTGAACGGTCCGGAGTCCCGTCATCGACAATTATGACTTCGAAATTATTATATGACTGGGAAAAAACGCTTCTGCAGCACTGCTCGATATATTCCTCGACCTTATAGACGGGAATGATGACAGAGATGAACGGATTTTTCACGGTATGGTTTTGTTTTCAGGTTATTGATGCAAAGGTCGCTTTTTTATTTTTTATAAACAACTTCAAAGAGACTGATCCACTCGGAGATGATCTTGTCAAGGGAAAATGCTTTCGCGGAGAGAGCGGCCTGGCGGCCCATTTCCTTCCGGAGATCCGTATCCTTTATTATTGATATGATCCTCGCGGCAAGCCCCTCAAAATCTCCGGGGGCGACCAGACAGCCGTTCCCGCCGTCTTTTATTATCTCCGACGGCCCCTGGGGGCAGGAGTAGCTCACCATCGGGAGCCCCGCCTCCGCTGCTTCGAGAAGGGTCATTGGGAAGCCCTCATAGCGGGATGACATCACAAGGCAGGAGGAAGAGAGCAGTTCGCCGGGGACATCGTCCGTGCGGCCCATCAGCCTGACGATGCCGGTAAGCCCGGCTCCTTCGATCTGATCTTCCAGCATTTTCTTCTGCGGGCCGGCCCCGAAGATGTCCATCTTCCAGTCCGGGCATTCTTTCGCCACAATCGTCCATGCCTTCACCAGATCGGTGAAATTCTTCTGATAGACAAGGCGTCCGAGCGCGATGCAGCGCTTTTCCTCCAGGGAGGCTTTCTTTTCGGATACGAAGGTGAGGGGGTTGTATATCTGGACGGTCCGGGGAACGCTTCCAACCCAGTGCTCCCTGTCTTCTTTTGTCAGGACCACGAACCTGTCCATCCTCGCGGCCATCTTCTCAAGGCGCCTGGTCCGCCACGCGGCGTAGGCGCGTCCGAGAGGGGAGCGCCCGTATTTGAGGAAAAATTTCTCGTGGGAGAAATGGAATTCCGCGATCTTGGCGCTGCCGTCGGCGATGTCCGGCAGGAAGCGCAGTTCGTCGCCGGAAAGGGCGACGGTCACGTCGGGCCTGATATCCATAAGCACCTTCGTGAGCTTCCGCCGGAAGGCCAGGGGGCGGAGATGTTCGTTGATGCCGAGATCGTGGACGGTTACGCCACTGCCGAGGGGGAAATACGGCTTTCTGCCCTTCAGGCTGTAGGCGATGACGTGGACTTCGCAGCCGGGGCGCGCGGCAAGGGCATTGGCCTTGACTGTGAGCACCCGTTCCATGCCTCCGGAGTTGTGGAGGGAGTGTATGCAGTAAGCGATCTTCATCGGAGACTTTATGATACAAAAATAAAAAAAATTCTCTTTCTTTGCAGACGGACAACACATCTGACATGAAAAGCATACGAACCCTGATCCTTCTGGCCGCCGTCGCGGCGACGATTCTGCCGGCAGCGGCGAAGAAGCAACCGAAGAAAAAGCCCTTTGTACACGAGACAGTTCAGATTCCCGAAGTGAAGCCGCAGGCCATCGCCGTCGGGACGGACCACAGCCAGCTCGTCCTTCAGGTGGACAAGAGGGGAGCGGTGCGCACCGTCCATTACGGCGCGCCGGCAGGCGACCCTTCGCAGTTCCTCGATTTCACCTTCGGGGGGCACCACAACTTCGAAAGTCCCCTTACCTACCAGCCGGTCGGAGGCCGTTTCAACGGCATCGACGCCCTTCACGTGAAGTACGCTGACGGTTCGCAGAACACGGAGCTCTATTATGTTTCCCACGAGACCTCATCCCGCAGCGGCGTCACCACCACGACCCTCCATCTGAAGGATTACGTGACCGCCCTCGAGGTGGATCTTGTCTATGACGCTTTCGCGGCGGAGGATGTAATCCAGATGCACAGCGTGATCCGCAACGGCGGCAAAGCGCCGGTGGAGCTGCGCAACTATGCATCTGCGAGCCTCAATCTCGTCGCCGACGACTATCTGCTGACGCATTTCTACGGCGGCTGGGCGTCGGAGATGCAGGTGGACCGCACCCTCCTTACCCACGACACCAAGGTCATCGAGACGCGCCGCGGCACCCAGGCGACCCAGGGGAACAATCCTTCTTTCATGATAAGCCTTGGC
>CADAXR010000096.1 GCA_902791945.1 uncultured Bacteroidia bacterium | reverse complement strand
TCCAAACGCCGCCATCCCTTTCTTCCTTATTATCTCCGCGAGATCCTTCTGTAACTCCCTCGCTACCTGCTTCTGTCTTTTACTCTCTGGTTTTTCCATTGATATTTCAAATGATGTTGACGATGTAGTAATTTTTCTTGCCCTTCTGGAGGAGGATGTATTTGCCGTCGATGATGTCGCCGGGGGTGATCTGGCGGTCGAGGTCGGAGACTTTGTCCTTGTTGACGGAGACGCCGCCGCCCTTCACCATATTGCGGGCTTCACCCTTGGAGGGGAAGATCTGAGTCTTCACGGCGAGAAGGTCGAGGAGGCTGCAGGGGAGCTCCGAAGCCGGGACTGAGAGAAGGTCGGCACGCCGTCGAAAACGGCGAGGAAGGTCTTCTCGTCGAGGGCGCGGAGGGCTTCCGAAGTAGCATTGCCGAAGAGCATCTGCGATGCAGAGACGGCCTTCTCGTACTCGGCCTCTCCGTGGCACATTATCGTGACCTCCTTGGCGAGCACCTTCTGGAGCTTCCGCTGACCGGGATCCTCCCGGTGTTCGGCGATGAGGCTCTCGATGGTCTCACGGTCAAGCATCGTGAATATCCTGATGTAACTCTCCGCGTCGGCGTCGCTGACGTTGAGCCAGAACTGGTAGAATTCGTAGGGAGAAGTCTTCTCCGGGTCGAGCCAGATGTTGCCCTTCTCGGTCTTGCCGAACTTTGTCCCGTCGGCCTTCTTGCGGATGAGGGGGCAGGTGAGGGCGAAGGCCTCGCCTCCGTCCATCCTGCGGATGAGTTCGGTGCCGGTCGTGATGTTTCCCCACTGGTCGGAGCCGCCGAGCTGCAGGACGCAGCCGCGGTTTTTCCAGAGCCAGTAGAAGTCGTAGCCCTGCATCAGCTGATAGCTGAACTCCGTGAAGGACATGCCCTCGCTCGACTCGCGGGAGAGGCGCTTCTTGACGGAGTCCTTGGCCATCATGTAGTTGACGGTGATGTGTTTTCCTATGTCACGGATGAAATTGATGAAGGTGTAGTCCTTCATCCAGTCGTAGTTGTTGACGAGCTCCGCCGCATTGGGCGCGTCGGAGTCGAAGTCGAGGAAGCGTGCGAGCTGGGCCTTGAGGCACTCGACGTTGTGGCGGAGGGCCGCCTCGTCGAGAAGGTTGCGCTCCGCGCTCTTCATCGACGGGTCTCCTATCATCCCCGTCGCACCTCCCACGAGCGCGAACGGCTTGTGTCCGCACTCCTGGAAATGCTTGAGGATCATCACGCTCACAAGGTGCCCGATGTGCAGCGAGTCCGCCGTCGGGTCGATCCCGACGTAGGCCGCCTGCGGCCCTTCCATCAACTTTTCTTCCGTCCCGGGCATGATGTCCTGTATCATCCCGCGCCACTTTAATTCCTCTACAAAGTTTTTCATATTTATGTCGTGGAGTATAATAAACTGATAATCAAATTATTACTAGCTTTCTTTCCCCCTAAAAATCGGAGGAAAGACTTATGGTAATTGCCTGTGCTTAAGCGAGTTGCGCTCCACGGCTAAGCTTCGGGGGCCGCCTCTTCAACTGCTTCTGCGACGGGCTCGGCAGCCGTCTCGGCGGGTGCTTCAGCCTCAGCGGCCTCGGGTGCTTCGACAACCTCCTCGACAGGGGCCTCCTTGTGGAAGGGGAGTCCGATGCATTTGAGGTTGTCAGTGAAGTAGAGGGCGGCGCCGGCGATGACGATGGCGGCGAAGAGGCACCAGAAGAACCTTCTCCAGCGTGCCCTTCTGCGGGCTGCCTTGTCGACGGCGGTCAGCTTCGGGTACTTGGCAAGCGAGTTGAGGGTAGCGCCGAACTTGATGCGGACGAGGGCCTTGGCATTGATAGCCCAGCCGTTGGCGTTGAGCACGGGGCCGAGGTCTCTCCTGCGGAGCTTGCGCCAGGCAAGGAACATCGACGGCAGGGAGATCACGAGGATGATGCCGCAGATGATGGCAAGGATCTTCCACGCCGGGGTGCTGGTGACGCCCTTGGCGAGGGCTACGAGGGCCTGGCCGATGAAGCCGAGGGCCATGCCGATGGCGGCGAAGATACCGGCGAACTTGGCGATGTCGAAGCTGCTCTTGACGGCGGCTGCGCCTTCACCTGCCGGCGCCGCGGATGCGGTGTCGATCTTTGTCGTCGTGTCGGCGAGAGCCTTGTCGTTCTTTTCGGAGGCTGCCTTGTTGACCTTGTCGGAGATCCAGCGGCCTATCTTCTTGTACGGGGCCCAGAAGGCCTGGCGGATGCTTATCGGGTTGTCGATGATCTTGGTCACGGTGGCATCCCAGTCGCCGCCGTCACGGTCGTAGAAGATGGCATTCTTGCCTTCGCGGATGTCGTCCACGTCGCCCTTGGTGAGGACTGCCGCGATGTTCATCGTGGCGTTCTTTACCTTAGATGAGCAGGCGCAGATAAGGATGTACATGCCGCTGTGGGTCGCGAGCTCGCCGACCTTGCCCATGTCCTGGATCTTGATGCAGAGGTCGGTGGAGCGCTGGTCGATGTAGAGGCGGCCGGCCTGGAAGATGGCCTTCATCTTCTTGTCCTTGTCGTAGAAGTCCTTGAAGACGATGTAGTTGTTGAGGAAGGCGAAGAAGTCGCGGACGAGGTAGAGGAGCTTTCCGACTGCGTCGATGGAAAGGGACTCCTCCTCGAGGGCCTTGTCCTTAGCGATAAGGTCGAGAAGTGCAGCCTTCTTGTCGGCTTTCAGGATGGCCTTGATCTCGTCGAGCCCGACGGCTTCGACCTCGGCGCCCTTCTTGGCGTCCTTCCAAGCGATGTAGGGGGCGAACTTGGCGAGAATACCGTTCCACTCGGCCTCGGTTATGCCCTTTGCCTTCGGGAAGTCCTTGTCGAGGACAAGGGCCTTGAGGGTCGCGAAGGCGCCCTGCCAGGCGGGGTTGATCCCGCCGCCGAGAGGCAGAAGGCCTGCAGCGGATGGACGGGCGAGAGGGTAGGAACCGATCTCGGCGGCAGCGGCAAGGTCCTCGCCGCTGATGGCGCCGATCTTCTCCACGGAGACATCGACGGCGCCGGCGCAGTCGGGATTGAACCCGATGAGCTTGCAGCGCATGAAGTAGTCGGCGATCTTCTCTTTGAGGGCGTCGCAGGCTGCAAGGGCGGCCTCGGTGTCCTCGCCGTAGGGGAGGACGTCGGCGGTGCGGGCGTCCTGCCAGGCGGCGTAGTCGGCGCAGGCGGCATAGAAGGCCTCGATCTTGGCTTCGTCGATGCCGTCGACACCGCTGCGGTCGGGAGCTCCGCCGAGCACCTCGACTATTTTGGCGATAAGGGCCTGGAGAGACTCGTCATCGGCGGAAGCGGGCGTGATGATGCCGTCGCCGTTGAACTGGGTCTTCTCGAAAATCTTGACGGAGTCGGACGCTTCCTCAAGCGTTATTTCGTCTTTCTCAAGAGAGAGGTTGGAGAGAATCTGCTTTGCGCTTGCAAGGAGTTTCGCTCCTTCGGGGCTCTCCTCGTTGAATGCGGCAAGGGGAAGGAGGCCTTCGCCCTTGATGAGAAGGTCGCGGTCCTTGAGGACGTCCGTGAGCCACTTCGCTGCGGCTATCACCTCGTCGACGCGGATCTTGCCGTCGCCGTCGGTGTCGATGTAGGCGAGGGTCTTCGCGTCGAATTCGAGGCCCTTGGTGGGGCAGCTGAGGACGGTCCAGAGCTTGCGGTCGAGCTCACCGAGGTGGGCGATGTCTTCACCGGAGGTGATGTTGACTCTTACGGATCCTCCGACGGAGGAGAATTTCCAGGGATAACCCTTCTGTTTTTTCTTGAGTTTCATATTATAGCGGTTTATATTTTCTCTATCCTACAAATATATAAATATTCTGCATTTTTTTGCTATAATTGTGGCTATGAAAAGAATAATCTTCGCCCTTGCGGCCTTCCTTTCCGCCGCATCCCTATCGTATTCACAGGAAAATCCTTCCCCGAAGGAGATATCTCCTTCTTCTATCGGCCTTGAGGCGGCATCTCCGGATGTCGTGGCGCTCCTTAAGGAGGACCCCGACAGAGCCGGAGTCAACGTCCACGTCTATGAGTTCGGGAAGATTTCCGACACAAAGCCTCCGAGAGGTTACAAACCTTTCTATATCAGCCACTACGGCCGTCACGGCACGAGGGCCGCGGGAGATTACGAGTTTATCTATGTCCTCACGCGCCTTGAAAAGTGCGACAGCCTCGGCATCCTCACCGAAGAGGGCAAGGCCCTTCTCAGTGAGACAAAGGCAGTTTTCGAAGCCTATGACGGGCGTGAAGGCCGCCTGACCCCGAGAGGGGAGAGGGAGCACCGGATGCTGGCTGAAAGGATGTACTCCCGTTTTCCGGGAGTGTTCAGGAAAGGTTCGAAGAATGTACGGGTATTTTCCAGCACGGTGCCCCGCTGCCTTGTCTCGATGGCATCGTTCGTATCTTCTCTTTCCGCGATCCGTCCGGACCTTAATTACCACATCGTCTCGGACAGCAAGCAGCAGCCGCTGCTCACCAACGACTGTTCGAAGCAGAACCGGATCGAGGCCTCCCGTATGATAGTGCCAATCAACCGCGCCGAGGTTGATACCCTACGGCTTCCCGCCCTCATTTTCACCGATGAGGAGAAAGGAAAGGAAACAATAGGCCCTATAGCCCGTTTCCAGAGGAGGATATGCTCCTGCGCCGTCCTTGCGAAGAATTTCGACCTCGACTGCGACCTTTTCAGGTTCATCCCTTTCGAGACCGTCTATAACTACTACGATTCTCACAACCGCCACATCTACCTCACCCAGTGCAATTCGGCCGAATTCGGCGACGAGAGGATGCCGCGCGTAAAGCCGCTTGTGGACGAGATCGTCCGCCAGGCCGACGAAGCCATCGAAAGCGGCCGGGTGGCGGCCGACCTCCGTTTCGGCCACGACTGGCCATATATGGCGATAGTCTGCTACCTCGGCCTCGAAGGGGCGGGGGACCGTATGGGCGTGGATGAGGTCCCCGCAAAGTGGTTCGGCCCCGAATACATCTGCCTTGGCTGCAACCTCCAGATGATCTTCTACCGCAACCGCGGCGGCTCTGTCCTCGTGAAGTTCCTTGTCAACGAAAAAGAGACCCTCCTGAGGGGTCTCGAACCGGTAAGCGGGCCATATTACGACTGGGCTCTCGTCAGGGAGAACATCGAAGGCTGGCGCCGCTAATCCATCTTGACCGTCTCCGCGGGATCGACCCTGGAGATAAAAAGCGACGGGATAAGGAGCAGCAGCATTATTACTGCGAAGGAGACGATGTCTATCGCAAGCACTGGCAGCAGGTCGAACTTGACCGGCACGGCGCTGACATAGTAGTTCTCCGGGTTGAGGTGAATCAGCTGGAAACGCGACTGGAGTATGCAGAAGAGGATGGCTATGGCGTTGCCTACGGCCATCCCTTTAAGTATGAGCACCGCCGAGGCCCTGAGGAATGCCGAGGAGATGGCCTTGTCCGTCATCCCGAGGGTCTTGAGGATGCCGATAGTAGGGATGTTGCGGAAAAGAAGGATAAGAAGCCCCGATATCATATTGAATCCCGCCACAATGGTCATCAGGATGAGGATGACCGAGACGTTGTTGCGGAGGAGATCCAGCCAGGAGAACAGCTCGCTGTAGTCGGCCCTCGATGTCGTGACGAGAAGGCCGTTCTCGCTCTCGTCGGGGCTGAGGACGAGAAGGGTGCCTATCCTCTCGCAGATGGCCTGGGTCATCGCTTCGCTCCGGTACGCCGGCTTGAGGGCGACCTCGACCGAGGATGCGAGGTCTTCGCTCCAGCCGTTGACGCGGCGTATGTCTCCGATGGAGGCCCGGATGAGCATCGTGCTGCCGTCCTCGACAAGGGAGTCATAGACTTTCCTGATGTGGAATTTCCTGACTTTGAGCTTGTCTCCGACAAACCAGGTGACGAGGTCGTCGCCCTCGCCGAGGCCGGTTATCTCCGAAAGGCGCGAGGGTATTTCGACTCCGAGAGAGCCGTCTTCAACGCTCTCCACGCCCTTTATTATGACTCCCTGGATGATCCCGCCGGAGCGCACCACGGCGGAGCGCACGACAACGGGAGAGACGCTATCGACCCCGTCTATTGCAAGGATGTCCTTCTCGGAAGGCAGGTGCGCCGGGATGGGATTTTCGCCTCCGGTGGAGGACATCGTCGGGGTGGAAATGCGTATGTCTCCGACGACAGCGGCGACGCCATCCCTCAGGGTGCTGCGGAACCCTGCAGAGATGGCGTTCGCTACTATCATCACGAGGAAGCTGACGGCGATAGACACCGCCGCGACCCCGCTGCCGAAGCGCAGCCTGGACGCTATGAGGCGCTCAGGCTTCACTTACCAGATGTGGACCCTTTCGCTTTCCGGGCGGAACATCGGGTCGCCTTCCTTGATGTCGAAGGCGTCGAAGAACTGCTGGAAGTTCCTGAGCGAGACGTTGACCCTGTTGACGGCAAGCGAGTGGACGTCGAGGTTCGTCAGACGGGCCTTCTCCTGGTCGGTGATGTTCTGGGCCCAGATGGTGCCGTAGGAGAGGAAGAAGCGCTGTTCGGGGGTGAAGCCGTCGATGAGACCGGGATTCTTGCCCTTGATGGCGTTCTGCATAGCGGTGAAGGCGATGGAGAGGCCGCCGTGGTCGCCGATGTTCTCGCCGAGGGTGTTGCGGCCCTTGGCATAGACGCCGGGAAGCACCTCGACAGCGTCGAACTGCGCTACGAGGGCGTCGCCCTTGGCGTCGAACTTGGCCTTGTCCTCGGCGGTCCACCAGTTGACCATGTTGCCGTCCTTGTCGAACATGGAGCCCTGGTCGTCGAAGCCGTGGGACATCTCGTGGCCTATGACCACTCCGATGCCGCCGTAGTTGACCGCCTCGTCGGCGTACGGGTCAAAGAAGGGCTTCTGGAGGATTGCAGCAGGGAAGCAGATCTCGTTGGTCGTGGGGTTGTAGTAGGCGTTGACCGTCTGGGGAGTCATGCCCCACTCGGTCTTGTCGGTAGGCTTTCCGAGCTTGGAGATGTTGTCGGCGACATACCAGGCGCTGGCGCTGCGGAGGTTCTCATAGTAACCCTTTGCAGGATCGACCTCGAGAGTCGTGTAGTCCTTCCACTTGTCGGGGTAGCCGATCTTGACGGTGAAGGCCGCGAGTTTCTCGCGTGCCTTGACCTTGGTGGAGTCGCTCATCCAGTCGAGGGCGTCGATGTGCTCGCCGAGGGCGACGCGGAGATTCTCCACGAGCTCGACCATCATCTGCTTGGAAGACTCGGGGAAGTAGCGCTCTACGTACATCTTGCCGACCGCCTCGCCAAGGAGGCCGTTGGGAACCTGCATGGCACGCTTCCAGCGCGGACGCTGCTCCTGTGCGCCTGCCATCTGGTGGCTGAAGAACTCCCAGGAAGCGGTGTAGAAATCATCGCTCAGGGAGCCGCAGGAACCGCTCACGAATCCGCAGAGCAGATAGGACTTCAAGGCCTCCAGGTCGGTGTCGCTGAATATCTTCGCAAGGGCGTCGAAGTAGCTGGGCTGCTCGACGATGACCTTGTCCTGCTCAGGGATCCCGGCCGCGGCGAGAGTCTTGTCGAGCATCAGGGAAGGCC
>CADAXR010000095.1 GCA_902791945.1 uncultured Bacteroidia bacterium | reverse complement strand
GAGGTCTTTTTCTGGCCGGAAAGGATTATTTTTTTATTGTGCTGTAGTTTGGCACACGCGTGCCTTATATTTGCAAAAGACCCTTCATAGAGAGAATCTGGGAAGTGTCTGATAATGTTATTTTTATTGGGTTTTGAACGGGGTTTTTCCTAAATTTGTAGGATAAGTAGAAAAGCGAATATTTTATGGCTACGGATACGAAACAGCGTCAGGCGGCAAAGGAGTTCGTAAAGGACTGGCTGGATAAGGGTTATGAGAAGGGTGAGACTCAGCGGTTCTGGATTTCTCTCCTGCATAATGTCTTCGGAATTGACGACCCCACGAGAATGATGGAGTTCGAGATTCCCGTTAAGACCATCACCAAGGAGAGGGGCTCTGACTTTATCGATGCTTATATTCCGTCGACGAAAGTGCTGATTGAGCAGAAAGGGTCTCACGTCGATCTGTCCGTCAAGGCCAAGCAATCGGACGGCTCTTATCTGACACCATATCAGCAAGGACGCCGTTATGCCGCCGGTTTGCCGCAGTCGCTCTACCCCCGCTGGATCGTAGCCAGCAACTTCTCCACTTTCGAGGTCCACGACATGGAGCGGCCGAACGATCCTCCGGAAATTATCCAATTGGCTGATTTGGAAAAGGAGTATCACCGGCTGTCTTTCCTCGTCGATGATACCAGTGTCCACCTTAAGAAAGAACTTGAAGTAAGCATCAAGGCCGGAGAGATTGTCGGAGTTCTCTACGATAAACTCCTGGCCCAGTACAAAGATCCTGACAGCGATGAGTCTCAAAAAGCACTTAATAAGCTCTGCGTGAGGCTTGTGTTCTGCCTCTATGCTGAGGATGCCGGCATTTTCGGTAGTAAGAATATGTTCCATGACTATATGGAGCAATTCCCGGCTTCAATGTTCAGGGAGCAGTTAATCAAACTCTTCAAGATACTGGACCAAAAGCCGGAAGACAGGGATCCATACGAAGACGAATTCCTTCTCTCATTTCCTTATGTCAACGGCGGCATGTTTGCCGGAGAAATCGAAATCCCCAGAATTACCGACGAAATACGCGCCATTATTCTTCAACGGGCTTCCGACGACTTCGATTGGAGCCTGATATCGCCGACTATCTTCGGCGCCGTCTTCGAAAGCACTCTAAATCCGGAGACGAGAAGATCCGGCGGAATGCATTATACCAGCATCGAGAATATCCACAAGGTCATCGATCCACTCTTCCTCGATGATCTTAAGGCTGAACTGGCAGACATCAAGGCGGAGAAGGTAGCAAAAAACAAGAAGACACGGGCAATCGAATTCCAGAACAAGATTGCCGGTCTCAAGTTTCTCGATCCTGCTTGCGGCTCAGGCAACTTCCTTACGGAGTCCTACACATCCATCCGACGTCTGGAAAATGAAGCCATCCGTATTATTTACGACGGAAACCGCGTCCTCGGTGATTTTGACAATCCGATCAAAGTCAGTATCAACCAATTCTACGGCATCGAGATAAACGACTTTGCCTGCGCAGTAGCCCAGACGGCGCTATGGATAGCTGAAAGTCAAATGATGCTGGAGACCGATGAAATCGTCGGTGTTTCCCTCGACCCGCTGCCGCTGAGGACTTACAACAACATCCTGGAAGGCAATGCGCTTAGGATGGACTGGCAAATGTGGCCTGTAGAGGAGGATATACCTACCATATATGCGAGGAAAACCTACGTGTATCCATATCCCGATGAATCCCATGAATTGCATGAGCCGAAAGTCCAATACGGAGACCTGGATCTTTATACAGAAGAAATCGAGCTCCGCAGAACGCAACGAAAACAGCAATTTCGGAAGGTCAAATTCGATTATATAATGGGTAATCCGCCGTTCGTGGGGCTTTCTTTACGAGATCAGCTTCAGCAAGACGATATGGATCTTGTGTTTGCTGATAATGACAGAGCAGGGAGATTGGATTATGTTGCGGCATGGTATAAGAAAGCGGCGCAATACATGGAGGCAGCTGCTCCTTCCAGTATTGAAGTTGCTTTTGTTTCTACCAACTCAATTGTTCAAGGAGAACAGGCCCCAATCCTATGGGAGGACTTGTTTGATAATCATCACCTTGTTATCAACTTTGCTCATAGAACGTTTGTATGGAGCAGCGAGGCCTCACAAAAGGCCCACGTTCATTGTGTAATTATTGGTTTCTCGCAGAGAAGTCGTAATGCCAAATTTATTTATGAAGATGGCCGTGTCACCCGGGCATCAAATATCAATGGGTATCTTGTAGATGCGGAAAATGTGTTTATCCAGTTACGGGGGAAAGCATCTGATAATCGTCCAAAACTTACTCAGGGTAATAAACCTTGGGATGGAGGCTTCCTTATCTTAAGCGAGGAAGAGCGAGAAGCTTTGGTAACAAAATACCCAAGTGCGGATTCTTTTATCAAGAAATATATCGGCTCATACGAGTTCATAAATCGGAAGACCCGTTATTGTTTATGGCTCAAGGGTGTAGCGCCCGATGAATATCGTAAAATACCAGAGGTGATGGACCGCTTAAGAGGCGTAGTCGATATTCGTAGTAAGACAAAGACGGTGGCTGTTCAAGCGCTTGCCGAGACACCTATGCTTTTTGCACAAATTCGCCAGCCATCAAGTGATTATATCCTCGTTCCTGAAACCTCATCGTCAAGTAGGCGATATATTCCTATGGGCTTTATGGACAAGGGGGTGATTGCAAGCAACTCCACTCTTGTTGCGGAAAATGCTTCTTTGAGTATATTCGCCATACTCACATCCAGTGCTCATATGGCTTGGATGAGAACTGTCTGCGGCCGATTGAAATCTGATTATAGATATTCTCCTTCAGTTTATAATAACTTCCCTTGGCCGGTGTTGAATGAAAAAACACAAGCCAAGTTGGAAGAGACCGCTCAGGGTATTCTTGACTCTCGTGAAGTATTCCCCAATAGTAGTCTTGCAGATCTGTATGACGAGATGGCTATGCCTCCCGAACTCCGAAAGGCCCATCGCGCCAACGATGCTGCCGTCCTCGAGGCCTACGGCTTCCCCAAAGATGCTACCGAGTCCGAGATCGTGGCACGGCTCTTCAAGATGTATCAAGACCTAACAGATAAATAGAATATGTCCCAACAATCTTACCCCTGCGAGACCTGTAAATTCAGGGCGCACTACGACAAGAATCCCAAGTCGTTCCTCGGCCGTTTCTGGCGGTGGCATATCAACTTCTGCCCCGGCTGGAAGAACTACTTTACCCATCAGACGGAGGAGAAGAAGGCGAAACGCTTTTTACTTCTTTTCGCAGCCCTGGTGGTTCTTCTTCTCCCGGTCGGGAGTTGCAAGAAACATCAATATTCCCCTGAGACCAATACTTCCGGCGGGACTGATAATCCCGGTGGGTCCGATAATCCCGGCGGGCCCGATACTCCTTTGCGGCCCGGCGACGGGGTGACGCCCGTTCCCGATGCCGTTGATCTCGGGATGATTGTCAACGGGAAGAATGTCAAGTGGGCATCCTTCAACCTCGGCGCCTCCTCTCCGGAGCAGTTCGGGCTGTTTCTGGCCTGGGGCGACCTTGAAGAAAACAAGCCGGGCTACCAGATACCTCTCGGGGCGTCAGTAACCCTGCCGGATGACCACGATGCTGCAATCGTTAAACTGGGGGGCAAGTGGCGTATGCCGCTAAAGGAGGAACTGGAAGCCCTGTATGAGCAGTGTGATATCGAGTGGGATATGATCGGTACCGTCAAGGGGATGCGGTTCTCCAGCAAGAAAAACAGCAATTCCATCTTCCTTCCCGCCGGCGGCTGGATGAACGGCGTCAATCACTATGATATCAATACATATGGCGCCTACTGGTCATCCAACGTTGATCCTGAAGATTATCCTCATGCCTTCTACTTCGCGTTCAACGTCGGGAATCATGGCTACATGGTTACCAGCGGCAATTACAGTGACGGCCACATGATCCGTCCCGTACAGACGGACTAAATCAGAAGTTGTAATCCAGCTCAAACTGCTTCCATGCGCTCTTGAACCACTTTCTTAGGATCTGTTTACGGGCCGGTATGAGGAAGGAGTTTTCGATGGAGATGCGGCAGAGCTGGCGGACCTGGGCAAGGGAAAGGTCCCAGCCGACGGCGACGGCAAGGTAATCGCCCGTAAGGACGCTGCGCGACTGGTAGGCGGCATCGTCGGAGCAGATGATGACGGGAATGCCGGACTCCATATAGCGCCGGGCCGGGTGCTTGGCAAAGTCCCTGCAATAGCCCAGGGCGGCGTTGGAGACGGGGCAGATCTCCATGGGGATACCCTTTTCCATCACGGCCTTTTCAAGCTCGGGATAGCGATAGAGATTGAACCCGTGGCCGAGGCGGTCGATGCCGCAGCGGAGGGCGATGGCGATCTCTTCGTTCTCTCCGCGCAAGCTTTCGCCAGCGTGGAGAGTGAGACGCAGGCCGGGGTTGTCCACGATGATTTTGCGGATGCGGTCTTCATAGCGCGCAAGAGAGTAGGAGCGGTCCTCGTCATTGACGATGTCGATGGCTTTCACCAAGTCGAACTTGCCGTCCTTGACGTTTTTCCAGACCCAGACCGCATTGTCCATAAGAAGGTCGAAAAGCGGGTCCCAGGCGTCGTTCTTGCCGGCACAGGCTATGATGGAAAGTGTAAACACGGGATCGACTTTACGCACTTCGGCCAGCGCCCTGATATATGCTTCCGCCCGAGCCAGTGCGTCCTGGCGCGTGCCGAAGAAAGGCGACCGCAGCTCCAGGTGCTCTACTCCGATGCTGTGATAATACAGCATAACCCTGGTATAGTAATCCTGCACAAGGGCCGGGGTGGAGCATATCGCGCCGCATTTGGTGAAGATGCCTTCGAACCAGTCCCACATATAGCCATTGTGCGGAGCGCCGATGACAGTCCAGTTGCGGCGGAAATCGTCCACAGTGAGGCCGTCCTCCAGACATTCCCGCATTGTCCGGCTGCCGTAGGGCGCACCGGGGCCGATAAAGCGGATCTGCCAGTCCGGCGTAATAACCAGTTCGGGATGATCTTTCAGGAACTCCACCTGCATGTCCATGGGCAGGATGGCGTCTGCGTGGGCGTGGAGGTCCGCCCCTTTGGGCATGCGCTCCAAAAACTTGTAGAGGGGCGTCACGTAGATGGCCTCGTCGCGCAGGAAGTCGAAGGATGTGCCGAACTGCGCTCTAAAGTCGGCCTTCAACCGTTCAAATAACTGATTCATCGCAAGCATTACCTTTCGTAATGCACGCAAAGATATAGGAAAAATCACTATATTGCAACATGCTCATCTTGTAGCGGATTCCGCCACAGGGGGCTGATTTGCAAGGATATTTCGGGAGGAAATGATATCTTTGTGCAAGGTATGAAATGCCTTGCCCTCATACTTTCGATGCTTGTGGCCGCTCCGCGTTTTGTGAATTATAACGCGGCCGACGGCCTGCCGTCAAATACAGTCTATGCTGTCGCCCAGGATGCCGACGGGGTGCTCTGGGTGGGGACAAGGAATGGCCTTGCCAGTTTTGACGGTACGCATTTCAGAAGCTGGAAGGAATACGGAAGGGTCAATGCCCTTGCGGTGGACAAGGAAAACCGGTTATGGGTAGGGACCTCGGATGGAGTGACAGTGCAGGACAGCAGGGTGGAGGGCTACATACGGGCGCTGTATGCCGATGCGGAGGGGTTTGTGTGGGCGACGGTGGGAGACTCCCTGCTGCTGAAACTCTCCTACAAGGACGGCATCCGGGAAGAGGCCCGCTGCTTCTACGACAAGCGGGACTCCGAGGGCGACTATCCGTATTATCAGATATATGAGGCCTCCGACGGGAAGCTGTGGCTTGCGGGCCGGCTTGTTCACAACCAGTACATCGTTGACAAGAGGAATCCGCAGATTACTCTTCCCCGGTGGGAAGGCATGTTCTGCAACGGCAGCTATGCCGAAAGCGGCGGGAAACTTTATTCCTTTGAGGACCATACCTCCCTCCTGCACACTTATGAGGCCGGCCTGCCCATCGCTCTCGGCCGCCTTCCCATCGCCCACGCAAGGCTGCTGACGGACAGCAAAGGCCGTCTCTGGGCGGCAGGGTCCTACGGGCTGGGCATCGTGGACACTGTCCGTCCGGAACAGACGGAAGTTTTCCTCCACAAGGCTGACGACCCGTCCAGCCCGTCTTCCGGTGAACTCTATTGTATCTTTGAAGACCGCCAGGGGAACCTGTGGACAGGCGGCGACAACGGCCTCTCGGTCCTTTGTCCCGCCCTGCAGCAGGTGCGCACCCTTTCATCAGCCAATGTCACTGCCATCATGCAGGACAGCCGCGGAAAGATATGGATCGGAACTGCCGAGGACCGTGTGACGGCCCTCTACGAAGACAGTTCCGGCACCGTTTACGCGGGCCTTTGGAACAACACCGGATGGGAGGTGTGGAAGGACGGGAAAATGCGCAAGGAATGCCTTTCCGGGCCGCTCCCTGAGGAGCAGCGGGAGGCCCGGCACCTGGACGGCGCCAACTGGATTTCGGACTTTCTGGAAGACAGTCAGGGCCGGTTCTGGGTGGTGAGCTGGGAAGGCGTGGGGCTCAACGAGTGGGACCGCAAAGCCGGGCGGAGCCTTCCGCCCCGCTGGCTGAGCCCGTTTCGGTATCCTTCGCCGCAGTTGGACTCCAATATCTATTTGAGCTCCCGTCTCGGAAGCCGGCTCATAGAGGACGCTGACGGCAATCTCGTCTATGCCACCACACATGCCGGGCTGAATGTCATCGACCGTGAGAGCGGCCTTGTGACAAAGTACTTCAAGGACAATTCCTCCATCCCCGACGACTATGTCACCGACCTCTGCCTGAGCCCTGACGGCACCGTCTGGGCGGCTACCCGCGGAGGGCTCTGGAGCCCTTCCGGAGGGCATTATCTGGACGGAATGCTCGTCCAGTCGGTAGAGTCCGACGACAAAGGCCGCCTCTGGGCCGGT
>CADAXR010000094.1 GCA_902791945.1 uncultured Bacteroidia bacterium | reverse complement strand
CTCAACAATGACAAGACCTACGATGCGAAAGTGATCGGCACCGACCCTGCGACGGATGTCGCGATCATAAAGGTCGAGGCCGATTCCCTTCCGACCATCCCCTTCGGCGACAGTGACGCCCTCCGCCTCGGCGAATGGGTCCTCGCCATCGGAAGCCCCCTTTCCTATAACCTGCGTTCGACCATCACGGCCGGTATCGTCAGTGCAAAAGGCCGTTCGATGCCTTCCCAGAGCGGAGAATTCAAGATCGAATCATTCATCCAGACCGACGCGGCCGTCAACCCCGGCAACTCCGGAGGCGCCCTTGTCAACAAGAAGGGCGAGCTCGTCGGCATCAACACCGCAATCATCTCGCAGACCGGCTCCTACAGCGGCTATTCCTTCGCCGTTCCGGTCAATATAGTGAAGAAAATCGCAGAGGACCTGATCGATTACGGCTCCGTCAAGAGGGCCGTCCTCGGGATCACGATGCAGCCCGTCGATGAAAAAATAGCTAAGGAAATGAAACTTTCTTCACTTTCAGGCGTATATATAAACGAAGTTACAAAAGGCGGAGCGGCCGACAAGGCGGGCCTCAAGAAAGGCGACGTCATTGTGGCCATCGGCGGATCCAAGGTTTCCGGTCCCTCGGCAGTCCAGGAGAAGGTCAATTCCTTCCACCCCGGCGACGAGACTGAGGTGACCTACATCCGTTCCGGCAAGGAAGTAACCGTGAAGGTGACCTTCCAGGGCACCGCCCAGGCGACCGGAGAGAAGGACATTGACGGTACGACAGCTTTCTACGGGTCCAAACTGAGGACCGCCGACAAGGAGACTCTCGCCGCACTTGGTCTCAAGAGCGGTGTCGAGGTAGTTTCCGTCGGTCCCGGAAAGCTCCTCGAGCAGGGTGTCGAGAGCGGATTCATCATCCGTTTCGTCAATGACGAGGCCGTAGCTTCTCCGGAGGATGTCGTCGCAGCCGCGAAAAAGGCGAAGCGCTCGGTGTTCCTTCAGGGAGTGACCTCTTCCGGAAAGGCCGCCTACTATGGCTTCGGAAAGGAATAGCTTTATATAGATGAGACAGTTAAAGATTACAAAATCGATCACGAACCGCGAGAGCGCTTCACTGGACAAGTACCTCCAGGAGATCGGACGGGAGGAGCTCGTCTCCCCCGAAGAGGAAGTTGAACTTGCCCAGCGGATCAGGAAGGGCGACAAGGATGCCCTTGAGAAACTGACCAGGGCGAATCTCCGATTCGTGGTTTCCGTTGCAAAACAGTACCAGAACCAGGGCCTCAGCCTTCCCGACCTTATCAACGAAGGCAATCTCGGCCTTATCAAGGCGGCCGAGAAGTTCGACGAGACGAGAGGCTTCAAGTTCATCTCCTATGCCGTGTGGTGGATACGCCAGTCGATCCTCCAGGCCCTTGCCGAGCAGTCCCGTATCGTGAGGCTTCCCCTCAACCAGGTGGGTTCGCTCAACAAGATCAACAAGGCCCTCGGCAAGTTCGAGCAGGAGTTCGAGAGGCAGCCGTCAAATGACGAGCTCGCCGAGATGATAGACATCCCGAGGGAGAAGATTTCCGACACCCTCCGCGTCTCCGGCCGCCACGTAAGCGTGGACGCCCCGTTCGTGGAAGGTGAGGACAACTCCCTTCTCGACGTCCTCCCCAACGACGATTCTCCGTCCGCGGACAAGGGCCTTGTCAACGAGTCCCTCAACATCGAGATCGAAAGGGCTCTTTCGACCCTGACCGACAGGGAGAGGGAGATAGTGAAGTCCTTCTTCGGCATCGGATGCCAGGAGATGACTCTCGAAGAGATAGGGGAGAGGTTCGGGCTCACCCGCGAGAGAGTGCGCCAGATCAAGGAGAAGGCCATACGCCGCCTCAAGCTTCCTTCACGCAGCAAGCTTCTCAAGGGATACCTCGGATGAGTGCCGGGAGCCTTCTCGCTTTGAAGGCTTCAGAAGCCCTCAAGGCGCTTTACGGAGCCGAGGTGGCTCCGGAAAGCCTTCAGATACAGCCTACGAGAAAAGAATTCGAGGGAGACTACACTCTTGTGGTCTTCCCTCTTTTGCGTACTTCCCACGCTTCTCCCGAAGCGACAGGTACTGCGATAGGGGAGTACCTCGCGGCCAATGTGCCGGAGGTGTCCTCATTCAATGTAGTGAAGGGATTCCTCAACATCCTGCTTTCGCCCCTTTACTGGGACGAGCTCCTCGACGGGATCTCCTCCGACACGGCTTTCGGCACCCTTCCCTCCACCGGGAAGAGGATCATGGTCGAATTCTCTTCGCCCAACACCAACAAGCCGCTTCATCTCGGCCACATACGCAACAACCTCCTCGGCGACTCCGTCTCGAAGATACTCGCCGCAGCGGGCAACGAGGTCATCAAGGTGACCCTCGTCAACGACCGCGGCATCCACATCTGCAAGTCGATGCTTGCGTGGAAAAAATGTTTCGACGGCGTGACCCCGGAATCTTGCGGGAAGAAGGGAGACCACCTTGTCGGCGACTGCTATGTCGCTTTCGACAAGCTCTACAAGAGCGAGATTGCTACTCTCGTCGCCGGCGGGATGGATGAGGAGGAGGCGAAAAAAGAGGCTCCTTCGATAAAGGAAGCCCACGAGATGCTCCGCCTCTGGGAGCAGGGCGACCCTGAGGTCCGTGCACTCTGGAAGATGATGAACGGCTGGGTTTTCGCCGGTTTCGACGAGACCTACAAGGCTCTAGGAATATCCTTCGACAAGGTCGATTACGAGTCGGAGAACTACCTTCTCGGCAAGGACCTTGTCCGTGAAGGACTGGAAAAGGGCGTTTTCGTGAAGGATCCTGACGGTTCGGTCTGGTGTGACCTCACCGCCGACGGCCTCGACCGCAAGATAGTCCTCCGCAGCGACGGCACATCCGTCTATATCACCCAGGACCTCGGCACCGCCGAGAAGCGTTTCGCCTCCTATGCCCTTGACTCCCACGTCTATGTGGTCGGAAACGAACAGGACTACCATTTCCAGGTGCTTAAGCTCATCCTCTCGAAGCTCGGTTTCGGCTGGGCGGAAAGAATTTTCCACCTTTCCTACGGTATGGTCGAGCTTCCGGAAGGCAAGATGAAATCCCGCGAGGGGACCGTCGTCGATGCCGACGACCTCATCGCGAAGATGTATGCCGAAGCGAAGGCGACCTCAGAGGAGAGCGGCAAGCTCGCCGACGTCCCTGCCGAGGAGAAAGAGGAACTCTACCGGATGATAGGTCTCGGAGCTCTCAAGTACTTCATAATCAAGGTCGACCCTAAGAAAACGATGCTCTTCGATCCGAAGGAATCCATCGATTTTAACGGGAACACGGGCCCCTTTATCCAGTACACCCACGCCCGCATCCGTTCCATACTCCGCAAGGCGGAGGGGACTCCGCGTGCCGTCGCAATGGACATCGTCCCTTCGGCAAAGGAAGTGAGGCTGATAAAATTCCTCAGCATGTATCCTTCCAAGATAGCTGAAGCGGCGGAGAGTTTCTCCCCGTCGGTCATAGCCAACTATGCCTACGACCTCGCCAAGGAGTTCAACCAGTACTACCACGAGACGCGTATCCTGGGCGAGCCTGACAAGGCTCTCCTGTCGTTCCGTCTTGTTCTGGCATCGGCGCTGGCTTCGACGCTTTCGAAGGCCATGGGCCTTCTCGGCATCGGACTGCCGGAGAGGATGTAGCCTACTCCTGCGAGTCGAGGTAGAATTTCAGCTTGGCCTGGATTACATCGAGGGCGGTCGGATTGAGGCCGCCCCTTATTATTATGTCCGCGTAGGCCTTGGTCGGCTCCACGTAGAGAAGGTGCATCGGCTTGACCGTCGTGATGTACTGGAGGGCGATGTCGCCGATCTGGCGGCCGCGGTCCTGGATGTCTCTCATAATCCTCCTGAGGATGCGCTCGTCGGCGTCCGAATCGACGTAGATCTTGAGGTCGAACGTGTCGCGGAGTTCCTTCTCGTGGAATGCGAGGATGCCTTCGATGACGACTATCTTGTTGGGACGGACCTCGATGGTCTCGGCCTTGCGGGTGTGGGTCGTGAAGTCATAGACGGGGCACTGGATGCACTTCCCTTCCTTGAGAAGGTGGATGTGCTCGATGAGAAGGTCGGTGTCCAGGGCGTCGGGGCAGTCGTAGTTGATCTTGTCCCTGTCCTCCGGGGGGACGGCGCTCTGGTCTTTGTAGTAATTGTCGTAGAGGATGACGGTGATGGTGTCCCCAAACTGCTGCTTGAGGTTCTGGGTGAAGGTGGATTTTCCGGAGCCCGTGCCTCCGGCCACCCCGACAAAGAGAGTTTTCATATTGCAAATATACACTGCGTGTTGCATTTTTGCAATAATCAATTTATTTTTGCGTGTTATGAAGAAGCTAATAATATTCATCCTGACAGTTGTCGCGCTTGCGACATTCCCCTCGCAGCGCGCCTCCGCGCAGTATTTCGACCACCTCGCTCTCGGTATCAGCGCCGGCGTGGACGGCTTCGGCCTCCAGCTTGCCGCCCCCATCGGAAAGCAGTTCCAGATGAGGGCCGGCTACTCCTGCCTCCCTCCGATGTGGAAGCCTCACAAGTCGTTCCATTTCGAAGAAGGCGAGGATCACCACGACGCCGAAGTCGACATCGAGGCCCTCGTGCTCTTCCACAACGCGAACCTTATGTTCGACTGGCACCCCGCCGGGAAGGGTTTCTTCTTCTCCGTCGGTGCGTTCGCGGGCCCCTCGACCGCACTTACCGTGCGCAACCGTAACCAGTTCCTTGCAGAGGAAGACTGGGGGACCTCCGGTATCTGGGTCGGCGACGTCCTGGTGACCTCGGATCCCAATGGCAACGTGGCCGGCAAGATCAAGATCTGGCCTGTCCGTCCTTATGTGGGCTTCGGCTACGGTACCCCGGTCAGGGCCGACAAGAGGGTCGGTTTTAACATCGAGCTCGGCACTTGCTTCACCAACTATAAAGTCAGCGTAACCGGCCGCGATTACAGCACCTACGGCACCGGCGAGCTGACCGAAGTCACTGTTACAAGCGAGAATCTCAACAACGAGGACAAGGGCATCGTCGACAAGATGCGCAAGTTCCCCATCCTCCCGATGCTCCGCTTCGGTGTTTTCTTCAGACTGTTTTAATCTTCAACCGTTATGAAAAAAATTGTTTCCCTTCTGGCTTTAGCCGCCATCCTGCTTGTCGGTTGTGACAAGTCCAAGAAAAATGACGGCGGGACACTTCCGCCCCCTATCAACAAGGACGTCCACACCACGATCGTCTTTGACTCTACAAACCCGTCGGTCAGCAATCCCAGCGGTGAGCCGGATCACCTTGAGAAAGCTTCCATAAGTTCCGACCACACGATCGTCGCCGCTTTCCATTCATACGGAATGGTAGAGTGTGACTACTCCCTCCAGACCAGGGCTGTCGCCGTCGGGACCAAGTATATCGTATCGGAAGTCGGCAGTTTCGAAATTGCATCGGTCAGCGGCAACAATGTCGAGGTCAAATTCAGGCCTGAGATTGAAAGCCTTCCTGAACTTACCCTTAAGGGACATTTCGCTTCGGAGCGTTTCGCCGACTGCACCTTCTGCCGCGACTGGACCATCGAGGAGACCACAATCTCCGCGAAGGGTGCCAAGATATCCTCCGACCTCGCTGTCGGCAAGGTCTTCAAGGGCTGCAGCATCAGGGAAATCAGCCAGTACCTCATCGAAAAGGGTGTCAAGATCGAAGAGCAGCCCTCTTCCCGTGACATCAAGGGCATCAGCCTCTTCGAGGACGGCGGATTTGCCATCCTTTTCAAGGGGGAGAAGCCTTATTATGGCCAGTTCGATCTCGGCGACAACAATAAGTTCGAGTACGAATTCCAATTCTACGAGGAAGACGATCCCGTCATCGCCGGATCCGCCACGGGCTCTTTCATCATCGCCAACGGCAAGGGCAAACTCAATGTGACCGGTACTTGCTATGACAAGGACGACTCCTCCTACGAGGTCAGCATCATCTTCATCCTCAAGCCCGTCAGTGCTTAAGGAGAGTTGATTTCAAAAAAATCCGGCAGCCATCTGACTGCCGGATTTTTTATTTATTGGCTTCCGCCGTGAGATCGGGGTCTATCGCTTCGGCGAGGATAGAGATGGGGTTCATCACTTTGTAGCCCGTGGACATCTCGATCTGCCATTTGCAGGTCTCGCAGTCGCAGGCGACAATGTCGGGGGCTGCCTCGGCGATGTCCTCGAAAAGGGCTTTGCCGATGGCCTGGGAGGCTTCGTAGTTTTCCTTTTTGAAGCCGTAGGTGCCGGCTATGCCGCAGCAGTTGGAGTCGAGAAGCGTGAATTCCACTCCGGGGATCATCTTGAGAAGTCTCGAGGAGAATACGCCCCAGCCCAGCTTTTCAAGGTGGCAGGGCGTGTGGTAGGCGATGCGGGCCTTGTAGGAATCCTTGAAGATGAGTTTCTTGCGGCCGGAATCGACAGCTTCATAGATGAAGCGGGTCGCAAGAAGGAGGGAGTTCCTCCAGGCGGAATTGTCAATCTTGAGGAGCTCGGGGTACTCGTCCCTCATCGTGAAGGCGCAGGTCGAAGATGTCGTGAGGACGCGAAGGCCGTTGCAGGCGGCTTTGGCGAGGGCGACGCTGTTGGAGGCTGCGTTTTTCGCCGCGGCCTTGCTCATCCCGTTGGAGATCATGGCGACTCCGCAGCACTTTTCTCCGTCGAGGAGTTCGACACCGATGCCGAGGGCATTCATCACTTTCACGAAGTCCTTGCCGAGCTGCGGGAAATTGTAATCCACATAGCAGCCGTGGAAATAGGCCACCTTTTCCTTGAACTGCTCCTGGGAGGCCCTGGCATTGCGTTTGAACCAGCCCTCGAAACTTTCGAAGGAGTATTTCGGGAATGTGCGGTGCTTGTCGACGGAAAGGACGCCGTCCATCACGGCTTTGGTCAGCCCGAGCGAAAGGACGCCGTTGACGACAGGAGCGAAGGGACGCGCCAGCGAACCCATAAAGTCGGTGCTGGCGAGGATGCGGTCCCTGAGCTTCG
>CADAXR010000093.1 GCA_902791945.1 uncultured Bacteroidia bacterium | reverse complement strand
TTCGGGGAGTACGAGCTATCTCCCAGTTTGATTGGCCTTTCACTCCTACCCACAGCTCATCCGAGCACTTTTCAACGTAAACCGGTTCGGGCCTCCAGCACCTGTTACGGCACCTTCACCCTGGCCATGGGTAGATCACTAGGTTTCGCGTCTGCTCACGCCGACTGAACGCCCTGTTCAGACTCGCTCTCGCTTCGGCTCACGGACCTTAAGTCCTTAACCTTGCCGGCGTGATGCAACTCGTAGGCTCATTATGCAAAAGGCACGCGGTCGCACAATCACTTGCGCTCCCACCGCTTGTAAACGAACGGTTTCAGGTTCTGTTTCACTCCCCTGCCAGGGGTGCTTCCCACCTTTCCCTCACGGTACTGGTCCACTATCGGTCTTCCGGGAGTATTTAGCCTTGCGGGATGGGCCCCGCAGCTTCAGACAGGGTTCTTCGTGCCCCGCCCTACTCAGGTGGCATCTTCGATCCAGGTAACTTGCCCGTACGGGACTGTCACCCTCTCCGGTCGCTGTTTCCACAGCGTTCCGGTTCGTTCCTGTATCTTTATTGATGCTCCTACAACCCCGTCATGTCCGTAAACATGGCGGTTTGGGCTCTGCCCCTTTCGCTCGCCACTACTCAGGGTATCGATCTTTCTTTCTCTTCCTCCGGGTACTAAGATGTTTCAGTTCCCCGGGTTCGCTCTGACTTCACAGTCAGTACATGGTCTTCAACCATGTGGGTTGCCCCATTCGGACATTCGCGGATCAAGTCCTGTTTGCAGATCCCCGCGACTTTTCGCAGCTTACCACGTCCTTCTTCGCCTCCGGATAGCCTAGGCATCCTCCGTTCGCTCTTTCTTTCTTTCCTAATGGCTCTCGATGAAATTGCAATCTCCTCTCGCAACTCTAGAAAAAACTTCTTTTGTTACTCCGCGACCGCTCACGCGGCCGCCACAGACTTCTCTTTCTGTTGATTGCTTTTTTTTCCTCGTGTTTTCTCTCTCAATAAGTCAATGAACTTTTCCGCTTCAAAAGGGCCCAAAAAAGACCCGTTTCGCAAACGGGACTGCAAAGGTAGAAACTTTTTTTGAACCGACAAATTTTTTTTGACAAATTTTTATTTAATCTTCAAAACGGCTCCAAAGGGCGATTATTATATATATATTTGTATAACCTTAATGGTAAAAATATGGAAGAAAAAGAGAAAATAGCGCTCCCCGAAAACGCACAGCGGGAGCTTAAACCGGGCGAGGAGTACCTTCCCCTCCTTCCCGCGGGCGGCAAGCATCCGGAAGTGACCCTGTATTCGGTGCTGATGGGTCTTCTGATGGTGGTCATCTTCTCGGCGGCGGCCGCATACCTGGGCCTTAAGATCGGCCAGGTGTTCGAAGCCGCCATCCCGATCGCGATTATCGCGGTCGGCGTGAGCAGCACCCTCCGCAAGAGTGGCTCCCTCGGACAGAACGTCATTATCCAGTCGATAGGCGGCTGCTCCGGCGCCGTGGTCGCGGGTGCCATATTCACCCTCCCCGCCATATATATCCTGCAGGGCAAGACGGACGCGGCGGGCAATCTCCTGTACCCGAATCTGCAGGTCAACTTCCTGCAGATGGTCCTGTCCTCCCTCTTCGGAGGCTTTCTGGGCATACTGTTCCTGATCCCCTTCCGTAAATACTTCGTCAAGGAGATGCACGGGAAGTATCCGTTCCCGGAGGCCACTGCGACGACGCAGGTGCTCGTAAGCGGGGAAAGCGGCGGTGCCGGCGCAAAAACGCTGCTCATAAGCGGCCTCATCGGCGGTCTCTATGATTTTGTCATCGCGACCTTCGGAGCCTGGGCCGAGACCATATCCACGACCCTTACAAGCGTCGGCGCAGCGATCGCCGACAAGACAAAGATCGTCCTCAAGCTCAACACCGGCGCAGCGGTGCTCGGCCTCGGCTATATCGTCGGCCTCAAGTATTCCTTTATTATATGCTGCGGCAGCCTGCTGGTCTGGCTGATCATTGTGCCGCTGCTGAACCTCATTCCCGGAGGGGCCGTCCTTGACTTCCTGGCCCCCGGAGCGACCCACGAGCTGATTGCCGCGATGGCGCCGGAGGAGATTTTCAAGACCTATGCACGCCATATAGGCATAGGCGGCATAGCCACCGCAGGCATCATCGGCATCATCAAGTCCTTCGGCGTCATCAAGAGCGCCGTCGGCCTTGCCGCGGGCGAATTCAAGAAAAAGCCCGGGCAGGCAGCTGAAGGCTCCGTGCCGCGCACCGACGAGGATCTCCCCATGAAGACCATCGTCTTCGGGATAGCAATCACCCTTCTCTGCATATTCGCATTCTTCGCTTTCGGCGGAGTTGTCAACAATATCTGGCAGGCCCTGATCGGGCTCGTGGTGGTCACAATCATATCTTTCCTGTTCACGACAGTTGCCGCCAACGCAATAGCCATCGTCGGCAGCAACCCCGTCAGCGGCATGACGCTGATGACGCTGATCCTGGCCTCGCTGGTGCTCGTCGCCGTCGGGCTGAAGGGCAGCGCCGGGATGGCCGCCTGCGCCATTATCGGCGGCGTTGTCTGCACGGCCCTTTCCGTGGCCGGTTCCTTCATCACCGACCTCAAGATCGGCTACTGGATCGGATCCACGCCGCGAAAGCAGGAGGGGTGGAAATTCCTCGGTGTCGCCGTGTCGGCCGTGACCGTCTGCGGCGTCATGCTTGTGCTGAACAAGACCTACGGATTCACCGGCGAAGGCGCCCTCGTGGCCCCTCAGGCCAATGCGATGGCCGCCGTCATCGAACCGATGTGCAGCGGAGGCGGAGCGCCCTGGGTGCTCTACGGCATCGGCGCGCTGATCGCCATCATCCTCACCCTCTTCAAGGTGCCTGCGCTCGCATTCGCCCTCGGCATGTTCATCCCGATAGACCTCAACCTGCCGCTGCTGGTCGGCGGAGCAATCTCGTGGTTCGTCTCCACCCGCTCCAAAGACGCCGCCGTCAATGCGGCCCGCCAGGAGAAAGGCACGCTCATCGCTTCCGGCTTCATCGCCGGCGGCGCGCTGATGGGCGTCGTGAGCGCTATCCTCAAATTCGCGAACGTGGACTGGATGATGTCCGCATGGAGCGCATCCAACGGCGCCCAGTGGGCAGCCATACCGGTCTTCCTCGGCCTTGTACTCTATATGATTTTCAGTTCGAAAAAGATTAAATAAATATGGAAAAGATACTTGACAGATTTCTGAGATACGTGTCGGTGGACACGCGGTCGGACGAGGACTCCGAAAGCCAGCCCTCGACGGCGAAGCAGCTGGACCTTCTTAGGATGCTGCGCGACGAGCTTGAAGCGCTCGGCGTGGAGGCCGTGCTGGATGAATACGGCTACGTGATGGGATCGATTCCCTCCAATGCCGGCGACGGGATTCCCGCGGTGGGCTTCATCGCCCACGTCGACACCTCGCCGGACGCTTCCGGCAAGGACGTGAAGCCGCAGATCGTGGAGAATTACGACGGCGGCGACATCGCGCTGAAGGGCGTTCCGGGCCTCTTCCTGAAGCCCTCCGAGTTCCCGGAGATGCTCCACTACAAGGGCCAGACCCTCATCACGACCGACGGCACGACCCTTCTCGGAGCCGACGACAAGGCCGGAGTCGCGGAGATAATGGACGCAGTGCAGTACATTGTCGAACACCCCGAGTTCAAGCACGGCCCTATCAAGATAGGGTTCACGCCCGACGAGGAGATCGGCCGCGGCGTCGTCAAATTCGACGTCGCCCGCTTCGGGGCCGACTACGCCTACACGATGGACGGCGGCGAGATAGGCGAGCTGGAGTTCGAGAACTTCAACGCCGCTTCCGCCAAGATCCACATCCAGGGCAGGAACGTCCACCCCGGCTATGCCAAGGACAAGATGAAAAACGCCATCCTGATAGCCCAGGAGCTGAATTCGCTTCTCCCCGTGAGGGAGCGCCCGGAGAACACCTCAGGCTACGAAGGCTTCTTCCATATCATCAGTTTCAACGGCAGTGTAGAGGAGGCGGACATCGCCTATATCATCCGTGACCACGACCGCGCCCTCTTCGAGAAGAAGAAGGCCGTGATGTCGGAGTGTGTGGATTTCATCAACTCCCGCTACGGCGAAGGGACCGCGTCGGCAGTCGTCAAGGACCAGTACTACAACATGCGCGAGCAGGTCGAGCCCCACTACCACATCATCGACAAGGCGGTCAAAGCGATGGAGGCCGAGGGCATCGTGCCGAAGATCCAGCCCATCCGCGGCGGCACCGACGGCGCCAACCTCAGCTTCAAGGGCCTACCCTGCCCGAACATCTTCGCCGGCGGCCTCAACTTCCACGGCAAAATGGAGTACGTGCCGCTCGAAAGCATCGAAGCCGCCTCGCGCGTCATCCTCGGCATCATACGCCTCTTCGCCGAAGGATAGACGCGACGCGGCCGTGGAGTATAAAAACTGTATATCAACGATTTACACTCCACAAGCTTTCCGGAGGACGGAACTCCAGTCGCCGGGGATAATCACGTGGTGGTTCCCCAGCGGCTCGTGGAGGAAGTAGGCGGCGATAGCGGCGGCTCCGGAGGAGGGGGCTGATGGCGCTGAAGTGTCGGTCGGGCGGAGGATGACCTGGGTACGGCAGAGGTTGTTGTCGTAGGGGTTGGCCTCGAGCATGGCTTCGGCGAGGAAGAAGCGGTCCATGCCGGCGCCGACCTTGAAGATGGTCACGGGCCCTTCGGAGAACTCGCCGTGGACGGCGACGCCGATGCCGGACTCGAAGTGGCGGTCGTAGCAGTATGATTTCACGATGTCCAGAGGCACGGTGCAGTGGGCGAAAAGGAAGCGGCCGTCGCGGATACGCGAGAGGTTGACCTGGAAGCCGGGAGTACCGGCGATTTTTTTCGCGATAGCCATAGTGACCATGGCGGGGACGTCGCCCTCGCAGGTCGCAGTGATGCCTTCGGCGTTGAGGATGGCAAGCGCCATGCAGCCGGTTGTCCCGACAGTACCGAGAAGGTCGAAACACCTTAGCGTGAGGCCCTGAAGGTCGTACTTTTTCACTATGCGCGAAAGGGCGCCGTAGATTTCGAGTGCCTTGTCGAAGTCGCCCTCGGCAAACGGTGCGCCGTACAATGGCACGTTGAGAGGGTTGAGCCGAATGGCGTCAGGGATTGAGAAGCCGCCACGGCGGATCTCCTCCAGAAGCTCCGCCATCGGCACGTCGATGATCTCGACGCCGAACTGCCTGCGGGCCTTCGCATAATCCACATCACTGCTGATGAGCCAGTCGGAGGGACGCCCGACAACTCCGAGCCGCACGCCCTCGAGCAGGCGTTCCGCCCCCTCGACGGGGAGAGATTTCTCGACTTCGCTCGAAATGACAGAAGCGGAACTCGGCAAGGCGGCGAGGGCGTCTGCGACATCGACGGAGGCGCCGTGGATGATTTCGCCCGGGATTCCGCGGAGGCGCAGGAAGGAGAGAATCTCCATCGACGCGGCGAGGGAGTTGCTCTCCCCGCTGGTGAGGAGCGTGAAGTGGAGAGATTTCTCGACTTCGCTCGAAATGACAGTGGAGGAGCTCAAAACGGCGCCTTTGTCATTTCGACCAAGCGGAGCGCGCGGAGAAATCTTAAAGAAGGTTTCGAGGAAGAGGCCTTCGGTGCCGCCGGTGCGGATGTAGAGGACTTCGCGACAATTGGAGGGAGATGCCGTCGAACCGTCGGAGGAGAACTTGCCCCAGGTGGAGAAGTCGTCGTGGAAGACGAATTCAACCTTGCCGAGGGCGGCTATGTCTTTGATAAAGCGGTCGCCAGCCGCGGAGGGCATCATCTCCGAATGAAGAGGAGATGCCAGCGAGTAAAGATGTATCTGAACCATATCAGAGGCAAATATACAATTTTTCATCGCAGAAGGCGTTTTGACCTCTAGGAAAATTTCGCTAAATTTGCAGGATAGAGTGCTTTCGCGGCAGAGAGCAGCAGAAAGGCAGAATCAGGAACAGGGAAAAAGGAAACCATGGCAATAGAGAGGAAATGGATACTCAAGGCGGAGGCGGACCCGGAGAAGGTCAGCCGGCTCAGTGCGGAGCTTGGGATCGACAGGGTGCTGTCGGGACTCCTTGTGAGCCGCGGCGTGAGCACCTTCGAGGAGGCGCGGCGTTTCTTCCGCCCTTCACTTGCCGACCTTCACGACCCGTTCCTGATGAAGGATATGGACAAGGCGGTGGAGAGGCTCCACGAGGCCATAGTGAGTGGCGAGAAGATTCTCGTCTATGGCGACTACGACGTTGACGGCACGACGGCCGTCGCGCTCGTCTATTCATTCATACGCCGTTTTACCGAAAAGGTAGATTTCTATATCCCCGACCGCTACGACGAGGGCTACGGCGTCTCCTACAAGGGCATCGATTCCGCCGCGGAAAGCGCCTGCAGCCTCATCATAACTCTCGACTGCGGCATCAAAGCCATCGACAAGGTGGCATATGCAAAAGAAAAGGGCATCGACGTAATCATCTGCGACCACCACCTCCCGGAAGCCGAGCTTCCGAAGGCGGTCGCCGTCCTTGACCCCAAACGCGAAGACTGTCACTACCCCTTCGACGACCTCTGCGGCTGCGGAGTCGGCTTCAAACTCGTCCAGGCCTATGCGGCCCGCTACGGCGTCCCGTTCGAGACGCTCGAGCCGCTGCTCGACATCCTCGCAGTCGCCATTGCGTCCGACCTCGTCCTGATGACCGGGGAGAACAGGATTCTCGCCCACTTCGGCCTCAAGCGCCTCAACAGCGACCCCTGCAAGGGTCTGCTCGCTATGATAAACCTCTCCAAACTCGAGCCCGGCTATGTAACGATAGACGACATAGTCTTCAAGATAGGCCCCCGCATCAATGCGGCAGGGCGTATGGAGTCGGGCCACCTCGCAGTGGAACTGCTCACGGCGGCGACCGACGAAGAGGCCTTCGAGATGGGCGAAAAGATCAACGACAACAACAACGAGCGCAAGAGCATCGACCGCGAGATCACGCGGGACGCCATCGAGATGGTCCGCAGCGGCAAGGCCCTCTGCTCG
>CADAXR010000092.1 GCA_902791945.1 uncultured Bacteroidia bacterium | reverse complement strand
CGGAAAATACACCTTCTGGCAGCTTGTGGGCATATTCATGGTCGGTGTCGTGATCGAGGCTGCGGTCGTGTTCGTATTCATCCCTTACCTTCCGAAGATAGCGGCCTTCTTCGACCGCATCTTCGTCAACGGTTTCCACCTTCCCTATAACAGCGGCGCGGCATTCTTCGTCCTGGCGCTTCTCACGCTTTGCTTCTGGGGACTTTTCTCTTCGCTGAAGAAAAACAAGGTGTTCCTCAACACCTTCCTCCTCTGCCTGACATCGCTCATCATCGGCTTCTCGCTGTTCTCGATAGTGATCATACGTTCCGCGGTCAAGACCCCGACCAACGAGTACCAGCCCGATAACCCCTACACCCTCGTCCGCTACCTCAGCCGTGAGCAGTACGGAAGCGTCCCGCTCCTCTACGGGCAGTATTTCGACGCTCCCTACGACCTCAAGCTCGGGACCTACTGGGCCCCGCTTGACGGCAGGTACGTCAAGGCTGAAAGCCCTGCGGACGCGAGCTACCGCAGCGAGGGCAAGATGCTCTTCCCGAGGATGTGGTCCTCGGCAGATCCCCGCTATATAGACTTCTATGAGACCTACACCGCGGGCAAGGGGCGCAAGATTCCCGGCGCGGAGCACCGCAAGCCCACGATGGGAGCGAACCTTCGCTACTTCTTCGACTACCAGCTCGGCTGGATGTACTGGCGCTACTTCATGTGGAACTTCGCCGGAAGGCAGAACGAGATCCACTCTCCCGTTCCCGGCGAACTGTTCTACGGCAACTGGGAGTCCGGCATCGGCCCCCTCGACAGGATGCGTCTCGGCGACCAGTCCGACGCCCCCGACGTCCTGAAGGAGAACAAGGGCAAGAACCACTACTTCCTCCTCCCGTTGCTTCTCGGCATACTCGGCCTCGTGTTCCAGTTCGACAAGGACAAGAGGGGATCCTGGATAGTGTTCCTGATGTTCTTCATGACGGGCATAGCCATCGTCCTTTACCTTAACCAGCCGCCCTACCAGGTTCGCGAGAGGGACTACGCATACGCCGGATCGTTCTACATGTTCTCCGTCTGGATAGGCTTTGCCGTCGCGGCAATCTACAGCTGGATTACAGAAGCGTCCAAGGGCAAATACGACAAGGCCATAGCCGTCGCCGTCAGTGTCCTCTGCCTCGGTGTCCCCGTCCTCATGGCCGAGGAAAACTGGGACGACCACGACAGGTCCAACCGCCGCACCGCGGTGGAGATGGCCCGCAACTACCTCAACTCCGCCGGGCCGCAGGGCATTCTCATTACCCACGGCGACAACGACACCTTCCCTCTCTGGTACGCCCAGGAGGTAGAAGGGGTAAGGACCGACGTCAGGATAGTCAACACCTCCCTCCTCGGCACCGACTGGCACATCGACCAGATGCTTTACGCCGTCAACGAAAGCAAGCCGCTTCCGCTGACCGTGCCCCACAAGCAGTACCTCTACGGCACCAACGAGTACATCTTCATCACCGGCGACACCGGAAACCCCGTCCCGATCAGCGAGGTAATGAGGGTGTTCAAAGACCCGTCCTACAGGGTTGAACTTACGAGCGGCCGCAAGGTGGACTACCTCTGCGCGAGGAAGATAGTAATCCCTGTGGACAAGGAGAACTGCCTCCGCAGCGGAATCGTCCCCGAGTGCTTCGCCGACGAGATCCCCGAAGAGATAACCATCTCCATATCCGAAGGCAAGAACTATCTCACAAAGCCGGAGCTCTTCATGCTTGACCTCCTGTCAAGCTACAAGTGGGACAGGCAGATAAACCTTCTCAACATGGGAGGCGACATCGAGATCGGCATCAAGGACTACCTGATGTACGACGGCTTCTCCTACAGGTTCGTGCCGTTCAAGAACAAGGTGACCTCGACCGCCCCCGGCAAGGTGGATGCCCTCGAGCTTTATCACAAGATGAAGGATGTCTATAGCTGGGACGCTCTTAGCCGCGAAGACTGGTTCGTGGATTACCAGAACCTCTACACCTTCCTCGGCGTCCTCTCGCAGAGGGCCATCCACGTCAGCACCGCACAGGCGCTGATGGATGCCGGCGAGAAGGAGAAGGCACTCGAGATACTCGACCTCTGCCAGGAGCGCATCAAGGAGAGCAACTTCCCGCTCGAGTCCATCTGCCTCGGATTTACATCCAACGACTACATGGTTGTCCGGATGGTGTCCGACTACTACAAGCTCGGCGAGCCCGAAAAGGCCGCGGAACTGGGCTTGAAGATGGGTGAGCAGCTCCTCCAGAGCGCGAAGTTCTACCTCGAATTCAGCGAATACGCCTCATCGGATTTCGAACTCGTGGGGCAGTACATCTACTACCTCGCCGACGAACTTGAAAAAGGCGGCGACAAGGAAATTGCCGACGCCCTCACTGACAGTCTCGAGAAACTCCTCTCACTCATCGACTGAGCTTTCCCGGCAATCAGATAATAAGATTGGTAACGAAGATGATTATTACGGCGACAGGCGCCGCGTAACGGATCAGGAACCACAGGACCGGGAATATGCGCACGGAGTAGCGCCCGCCGCTCGTAATCTCGTCCCGCACGTCTTCGCGGGACATCCGCCAGCCGACGAATATCGTAAATAGAAGACCGCCGAGTACCATCAGGAAGTTGGAGCAGAGCTTGTCGAAGAACTCGAAAAGCGTGCATCCGAATATCTTCAGGCCCGAGAGCGGCCCGAACGAAAGCGAACAAAGCGTCCCGACGGCCCAGATCACCGCGAAAAGTACGCTTGTCGCCGCAAAGCGCGACATCCCCTTCTCCTCGCAAAGGTAAGCGACTCCCACCTCCATCATGGATATGGCGGAAGTCAGCGCGGCAACAAGGATTGTGAGGAAAAATAATATCGCGACCACGGCTCCGACAAACGGGATTGCGCCGCCCATCTTGTTGAAGATGAAAGGAAGCGTCTCGAAAACGAGACCAGGGCCGGAACCCGGAGCGATGCCTGCCGCAAAGACGGCGGGCATTATCGCAAAACCGGCCAGGATGGCGAAAAGGAGGTCGGAGACGGCCGTCCCGGCGGAAGAGGCCACAAGGTTCTCGTCTCTCCGCACATACGAGGCGTAGGTCAGGATGGAGCCGACGCCGAGCGAGAGGGAGTAGAACGACTGGCCTATGGCGGCGGCGACCGCCTCGATGGAGAGCCTGCTCCAGTCGGGCTTCAGCAGGTACCTTACTCCGTCTCCGGAGCCCGGGAGCGAGACCGAATAGCCCGTGATTACCACAATCAGTACGAACAGGATGGGCATCGTGATCTTCGAGAAGCGTTCGATTCCCTTCTTGACGCCGCCGAGGATGATTCCGCCCACCATCAGGAGGAAGACCGTGTGCATCACGACAGGTGTCCAGATGGAGGATATGAAATTGCCGAAGACGCCGGAGAGTTCTTCGTCCGGCACGCCGGTAAAGTCAAATGCCAGGGACTTGAAGAGGTACTCGACGGACCAGCCGCCCACTACGCTGTAGTAGGAAAGGAGCACCAGCGGGGAGATTACCGTCACCAGGCCAACCCACTTCCAGCCGGATCCCGGCGCGAGGGCGTCCATCGCCCCGAAGGTGTTGGATCGGCTCCTGCGCCCGATCAGGGCTTCCGACAGGAATACCGGCAGAGAGAGAATTATCGTCGAGACTATGTACACGAGGATGAAGGCCGCGCCGCCGTACTCTCCGACAATATAAGGGAAACGCCATATATTGCCGAGTCCCACTGCGGACCCCGCCATCGCCATCACCACGGCAAACCTCGATGAAAAATTCTCTCTCGTATTACTATTTTCTGTGAAGAATCGTAAACTCGTACGTAATCCCAGAAACGGGGTCGGTCTGGAGGGGGGAGCGGAAGACTTCTTCGAAGATCTCAGGGGAGACTTCGGGGAAGAAGACGTCCGCGTCCTGCGGTGCGTCGTGGACGCGGGTCAGGTAGAGGGTGTCAGCCGACTCGAGCGCCTGGGCGTAGGTGTAGGCGCCGCCGATGACGAAGCATTTTTCGGCGTCGGAGGCGGCTTCGAAGGCCTCGGCGAGGTTCGGGACGACGGTCACGTTGTCCGGTGCGTCAGGCCAGGGGAACTCGCTTATGACGATGTTCTTACGCCTCGGAAGGGCGCGCCCGATGGACTGGAAAGTCATCCAGCCCATGATGACAGGATAGCCCGTCGTGGTCTCCCGGAAATATTTCATGTCGCCGGGAAGGTTCCAGAGGAGGGCGTTCTTGCGGCCGATAGCCATGTTGTCGGCGACGGCTACTATTATGCATTTCTCGCTCATACTGCAACGGGGGCTTTGATTGCGGGATAAGGGTCGTAGCCCTCGAGGGTGAAGTCCTCGTACTTGAAGTCGAAGATGCTCTTCACCTCGGGGTTCAGTTTCATCACGGGAAGGGCGCGGGGCTCGCGGGAGAGCTGCTCGGCCACCTGGTCGAAGTGGTTGAGATAGATGTGGGTGTCGCCCGTCGTGTGGATGAACTCTCCCGGTTTCAGGCCGGTCACCTGCGCTATCATCATAGTGAGCAGCGCATACGAGGCGATGTTGAACGGCACGCCGAGGAAGGTGTCGGCGCTGCGCTGGTAAAGCTGGCAGGAGAGCTTCCCGTCGGCCACATAGAACTGGAACAGGCAGTGGCAGGGAGGGAGGGCCATCTTTTCGACCTCGCCGACGTTCCAGGCGGAGACGAGGATACGGCGGCTGTCAGGATTGTTCTTTATCAGGTCGATCACATTCGACAGCTGGTCTATCGTGCGGCCGTCGGGGGTCGGCCAGGAGCGCCACTGGTGGCCGTAGACGGGCCCCAGGTCGCCGTTTTCGTCGGCCCACTCGTCCCAGATGGAGACTCCGTGCTCCTTGAGGTAGCCGATATTGGTACTGCCGGAGATGAACCAGAGGAGTTCGTAGATAATGGATTTGAGGTGGACCTTCTTGGTTGTGAGAAGGGGGAAGCCGTCCTCAAGGTTGAACCTCATCTGGTAGCCGAAGACGCTCTGCGTCCCGACTCCGGTGCGGTCACGCTTTACCACTCCGTTTGCACGGATGTGCCTCAAAAGATCTAGATATTGTTTCATTTTACTGAGAATGACCAGATTATAGCTTCCTGAAAGACTTCGCCGGGACGGAGGACCGTGCTCGGGAAGCCGGGCTGGTTGATGGCGTCCGCCGGGTGCTGGCACTCAATGGCGACGGCATCGTGGTTGAAATAGCTGCGGCCCGCCTTGCCGACAGGGCAGCCGAAGAGCCAGTTGCCGGTGTAGACTACGACGGCGGGCTGGTCGGTGAGGATTTCAAGGCAACGGCCGGAAGCCGGGCTGTAGAGCTCGGCGGCGGTCGTTATCTGGCCAGGGGTGGCTCCGTCGATGAACCAGCAGTGGTCGTACCCCCTGCCCATGCGGAGCGCCGGGAAATTCTCCCTGATGTCGCGCCCTATCTCCTTAGGGGTCACGAAATCCATCGGGGTGCCGGCTACCGGCAGCGTCCCGCCTGTCGGGATCAGGTTCTCGTCGGTCGGGACCCACTCGGAGGCGTTGAGCCTCATGATGTGACCGAGAACCGTGCCGCTGCCCTCGCCGTTGAGGTTGAAATAGGCGTGGTTGGTAAGGTTCACGATGGTGGGGGCGTCAGTCTCGGCAGTGATGGCGAGTTTGAGGGAGTTGTCGTCGTCCCACTCGTAGTGGGCGACAACCTTGAGGTTGCCTGGGTATCCGGCCTCGCCGTCGGCGGAGAAATACATGAACTCTACGGCATTGCCTTCGATGCGGCTGTCCCAGACCTGGTTCTGGAAGCCGTCGGGGCCGCCGTGGAGGTGATTGGGGCCGTTGTTGATGGGGAGGTTGTACTCCACTCCGTCAAGGGTGAACCTGCCTTTTGCGATTCGTCCTGCGACGCGGCCCGGAATCTTGCCCGAGCAGGGGCCGTCGGCGAAATACTCGAGAGGGTCGTTGTAGCCCATTACGACGTCGGCAAGTTTGCCGTCACGGTCGGGGACATTGATGGACACGATGCCGGCGCCGACCGAAGAAAGCTTCACGGAAGCGCCGGAGGCATTGGTAAGAGTGTAGAGGAAAATCTCCTCACCTTTCGGGGATTTTCCCCATAGTTTCTTGGTTATCATATTATTGAGGCTAAATATTCTATTAAAACTTCTTCCGGGGTGTCCTTCAGGATGATGGTCTTGTCCCGGTCAAGAAGGTAGATGGAGGGGATGGCGCGGAGGTGATACAGGGAGTCGGAACGGATGACCTGCAGAGGGTCGTATCCTACGATCCAGCCTTTAGGGAAAGTCCCTGACGCCGCCATCCAGGATTCGATATCCTCGTCCACATAGATATCGATAATCGATATCGTGCCGTCTTTTACGCTTCCTGAAAGGGCCTCATCCTCCTCGATCACTCCTACTATCGTGCGGCAGGCCTCGCAGTCGGGGTTGCCGAAGATGAGCACGGTCCACTCGGCGCGGACGCCGTGGAGCGTCCTCCTGCGCCCCTTCACGTCGATGAACTCGAAGTCCGGGGCCACCGAGCCTACCGGAGCGAGGGCCGCGAGCGAAGCCCTGCGGGCATACGCCTCCCTCTCCGGCTCCGTCAGCAGCGTACTTTCGGAGGCCGCCTTTGCAAAGGCTCCGAAAGCGTCCTCGTTGCGGACGGGGCTCTGCGGATCGTAGAGGTATTTTTCAATTATGGAGGCGACACCCTTGAATAGGGCAGTGTCCCCTTTTTCGTCGAGGGAGGATTCGAGGCGGACCAGGGCGTCCGTGGCCACCTTGGGAGGCACTATCCTGACAAGGCTGGCGAAGGTCCCGGCGGCCTTTTCCATGTCCGCCATGGACACGCCGGCGACGTACAGAGAGTCCGTCCGGCGGCCGTCCGACCCTTTGATAAACTCGTCCCAATAGTGAAGGGCGGCGTATTCCATCCCGTCCTCCTCGGAAACCGCCGAGGGCACCCTCACCTGAGGGAAAGCCCTGGACGTGCTTTCATCCCCGCCATGCCTGCTTCCGCAGGAGGCAAGGAGCAAAACCGGTATTATCCAAAGCAGCCTTCTCATTGGATACAAATATATTAAATATCTATGCTTCCCGCATTGCGGAGAATGTCGAAGGCGCTTCCGGCGTTCACGTCTATACGCGCACCGATGGAGCAGGAGAAGGGCAGGAACAGGATATTGGCGAGTTCCGCGGTGATGTCAACCCCTGCACTGACAAGGTTCCCTCCCTTGAAAAAAAGTGCGTCGCAGTGGGGCACAAGGAGGAAATTCTTGATATATAGCACCGGGGAGAAGCATGAGATGTCGCCGACATAGATGGGGATGGCGTAGTCGGCGCTCACCCTGACTTGCGTCGGCGCATAGGTGAGAAGGCCGGAGATGTTGCTGAAGGAATAGCCCCTCGGGGCTGTCGAAATGTAGTTCTCCGGGAACAAAGCGCTTCCGAGGTGCTGCTGGATGGTAGCGGAGAGTTTCAGGCCCTGCCTTGTCGTGATGCCGGGCAGGTAACCATAGACGTACCCGTAGATATTGGGCTCGAAAATGCCCGTGGCGCCCGGCCGGAAGCCGAAGCCCGCC
>CADAXR010000091.1 GCA_902791945.1 uncultured Bacteroidia bacterium | reverse complement strand
ACCCGCGGAGGGCTCTGGAGCCCTTCCGGAGGGCATTATCTGGACGGAATGCTCGTCCAGTCGGTAGAGTCCGACGACAAAGGCCGCCTCTGGGCCGGTACGGAAGACGGGCTCTGGTTCATCGACACTGACGGCAGCACGGGCCGTGTCCCGAAGGAACTGGGCTTCCCCTCGGACATCTATGGCGAACGGGTTTCCTGCCATCTCTCCGACGGCTTCCTGGCCTTCGGAGGCGCGGAAGGGGCCGCCGCTTTCCATCCCGACAGCCTGCTTTCAGTCAAGGCGGCAGGAAATCTGCCGCTGGAGCGCCTGATCCGGCACCGCTATCGCCTGAACGACGGAGAGTGGACGGAGGGGACATTCAGCGGTTTCCAGGACAATATCCGCCCGGGGCGTTATGTCCTGCGGGAGGAGAGTTCCGATATTTTTGGCCGGTGGGGCCGCGGAGAGGCGTCCGAACGGATAATCCGTATTCCCCTCCCGATATGGCTTCGCTGGCCGTTCCTTCTGGGATATATCCTGCTGATTACAGCGGCGGTCTATCTCGTGATCAAGCTGCGGGAGCGCCGGCTCCTGGAAAAGGAGCTCGACAAGCGCAACCAGCTGTTCTCCATTATATCCCATGACCTCCGGAACCCCGTGTCGGGAAACAGGTTGCTGGCGCACCAGCTGCTGGAACAGGCCGACGGCCTTTCGCCGCAGCAGCTTAAGGAAGCCCTGGAGGCTCTCTCGGAATCGACGGACAAGGCCTCCGACCTGCTGGAAAACCTTCTTCTCTGGTCCCTTAACCAGAAGGGGATGCTGGAGCCGGTGATGCGGGAAGAGGACATGACGGCCCTGGCGGAAGAAGCCATCGGCACCATGCGGAAAGGGGAGATCATCGAAGTGGACATCCCTTCCGGCCTCACTGTGCGCACCGACCGCAACATGCTCCTGACCGTCCTCCGGAACCTGCTTGACAATGCCGTCAAGGCCAGTCCGGAAGGTGGAAAGGTGGCGCTGCAGGTGCGTGGGAAAAGGATTACCATACGCGACGAGGGCCCCGGTTTCCGCGAGGGGGATGCTCGTTGGGGCCACGGGCTCGGACTTGTGATTACCCGTGAACTGCTGGACAAGCTGGGAGCTTCCTTGCGGATGAACAACCGCCCCGAAGGCGGTCTTGAAATAACTGTTGACTTATGATAAATGTCCTTCTCATTGAAGATTCCACTGTATTTGTGATGGGTCTGAAACTTGCCCTCGGCGGCAATCCCTCCTTCGGACGTATCGAATCCGTGGCTTCTCCTGGCGCTGCGGTCGCCTATCTCAACGCTCACCCGGACACTGACATCGCCGTGGTGGACATCTCGCTGGAGGCCAGGACGGACGGCCTTACCCTGCTGGGTATCCTGCGCGATGCCTTCCCTGGCGTGAAGTCCCTTGTGCTGTCCCATTATAAGAACCCGGCCTATATCCTTCGGGCCATCACCTCCGGCGCCTCAGCCTATCTCGCCAAGGATTCCTCTCCTCAGTCAATAGTGGAGGCCATCGCCGAGGTGGCTGGTGGCAAATGCCTCTTTTTCGGAGAGACCATAGATTCGGAAAAAGTCCTCAGTATTTTTGGCGGCAGGGAGAACATGGAGGCCGGGAAGCCTCGCGGGCTGACGTCCCGCGAGCTGGAAGTGCTGCAGCTCGCCTCTTCCGGCTACAGCAACCCGCAGATAGCCTCCGCCCTTGAAATCTCCGTCAACACCGTGGACAGCTACAAGGAGCGCATCAAGGGCAAATTCGGCCTCGACAGCATCGTCGAATGCATCGCCTTCGCTGCCGCAAGCGGGATCGTCACCGTGTAGCGTCCCTGCCGGATATTACGGAATTCGCGGAAAAATCGTTAAATTGCAACGATTACTTTTAAACCTCGGATATGAAGAAGCTTGGACTTTTTCTGATGGCGGCGCTGATGGCCGCATCCTGCGGCAGGGAATACATTACGTATGAGGAGTATGGGGCTAAGGGCGACGGAAGTCACGATGACATGCCGGCCATCGTCGCAGCCCATGATGCGGCGAACGCCAAGGGCCTTCCCGTGAAGGCGAAGGCGGGCGCGACCTATTACATAGGGAGCGGCCTGCTGACGGCCTCCATCCGCACCGACACCGACTGGGGGACAGCCAGATTCATTATCGACGATTCCGCGATAGAGACCGACTTTTCCTCGCTCGACAATGTCGAGGCTCCGGTTTTCAAGGTTGAGTCGGACCTCCTTCCTTATGAGGTCAAAGGGCTTGAGGGCGGCCTGCGCAAAGGGCAGGCGTCTCTCGGCGTGAGCCTTCCATGCCGCAGTCTGATCCGCCTCGAGAATGAGGACCACAGGGTCTATATCCGCAAGGGCGAGAATCAGAACAACGGCGTTCCGCAGCAGGAGATGCTTGTCGCCGATGCCGACGGCAGCATCGAGGAGACCTCCGCCATTATATGGGACTACGACCACATCACCGGCGCCAAGGCCTGGCCCGTCGATACGACGCTGCTTACAATCCGCGGCGGCGTGTTCACGACCATCGCCAACCGCGCCGAGTCCAAATACAACTATTTCATACGCGGAATCGACGTCCGCCGCTCCAACGTGCTCGTGGAGGGCGTGACGCACTATGTCGAGGGCGAACTCGAGGAGCACGGAGCGCCGTATTATGCCTTCCTGTGGGTCAGGGAGGCGGCCGACGTGACTTTCAGGGACTGTCTTCTAACGCCCCGCCGCATCTACTGGACGATCGGCTCCGCCGGCATCCCGGCACGCATGGGCTCATACGATCTCGGTGCCAACTCCAGCGTCAACGTCCGCTGGGAGAACTGCACCCAGACCATAGACATCGACAATCCCTCCTACTGGGGCCTGTTTACCTCCAACCACTGCAAGAACCTTACGATGGAGCGTTGCCGCATCTCGCGCTTCGACGCCCACATGGGGGTGGAGAACGTCACGCTCAAGGACTGCGTTTTCGGCCACATGGGGATGCGCTGCGTCGGTTTCGGCAGGCTGTATATGGAAAACTGCGAGGTCCACACCCGCACTTTCATCCTTCTCCGAGACGACTACGGGGCCTCCTGGGACGGCGACGTCGTCCTGAAAGGATGTGTCCACAAGCCTTATTTCGGTGATCCCATCACTCTTATCGACGGCGCCAACAACGGCGACCACGACTTCGGCTACACCTGCCGCCTGCCGCGCTCCGTCGAGCTTCACGATGTGCTCATCGACGACATCTGCTGCGAGGCCACGGACGAAGTGTTCCTGTTCGGAACCTTCGGGCGTGACGCCCACGCTTCCGGCCTGCAGCCGTATCCCGCGGAGGGGACTATCCTGATGGACGGCGTCCGCACTTCGAGCGGCAAGCCGGTCGGCCTCAGCCGCAACCCGGACCTCTTCTCCGGCTACCGGATATCCAAAAGCAAATAATTATTTCTCCGGAGAGACTGTGCAGTGGCGGGAGAAGGGGCGGCCGTCGGCGCTGAGGCCCTCGATCCTGACGATGTAGGGGTAGTCCGAGAGGTCGTTGTTGAAGAATTCGACCCGGGCGGTACCGCCGGAGATAGCGATGTCGGGGGCCCACCAGAGGGTGTTCCTGTCGTCGTAGGGCATGTCTTCCCCGCTGTCATAGCGCGGGGATTCGAAGCAGCGGGGAGTCTGATAGCCCAGCGGGACGAAATAGAGCAGGGAAGGATTGCGCGACTGGCTCTGGATTAGGCTTCCGGGCTTGATGGAGATATGGACCACGCCTCCGTCGCCTCCGTAAACGGGGTCCGGATGCGTTGAAATGCTGAGGGCACGGAGGTCCTCCAGGCGCAGCATGTCATAGCCCCACCACTCCTCTTCCGAGTCTTCTACGATGAGTTTGACTTTGCCCGACTCGTTGTCGTCCTCGAAACTGAACGTTTCTTCGTCATCGGAGAAGGACTCGCTGCGCCTTCTGGTCCGGTTGTACATGTTCTCCCCATCGTACTCGAACACGGCCTTCCTCATGCTGAGATACTCGACGAGGGTCATCTCCCTGTAGGTCTCCAGGTCCTCCCGGAAGCTTCTTCCGAAGATAAGGATGTCGTCGTCTGCATAGGAAGCCGTGACGACCGCGGCCTGGAGGGTGTCGTCCGACGCCGGACCGTCCAGCGGCGGCTCTTCCACCAGGGCGAACTTCGCTTCGCCTGGGGCAGGCTTGTAAAGGAATGGCTTAGCGGCAGGGTCGCCGTCCCACTTCGGGATGTAGTGGGCGCCGATACGTGAAGTGCCGATGTTGATAAGCACCTCGGTGTTCTCCGGGAAATTGAGGCTGTCGACGATAAAGTGCTTGCCTTCCTCGACATCGATAGACTCCATTACGTTACGCCGTGGGAGAATGACGGTGAAGGTGAACTTCTTCGGCATCTTGGATGAAAGAAGACGGTCCACGTGGACGCGAATCTCCTGAACCCGCTCCCTGTGGTACGGCAGGCGGATGTTCCCGCCGCCAAGGTTGGTGATCTGGTCCAGGTCGTAGTAGCGCCAGCCCTGGATCAGCATAAGAAGATCCAGCGCCTCGTCCCTTTCGGCAATCGGTATGTCCGGATTGAAATAATAGTATGGATCGTTGATCCTGCCCTTCAGCTCGCTGCTGAGGCCCAAATAAGAGGTGATGCCGTCGCTTTGCTGCCAGGCCTTGAGCGCGCCTCTCACGACGGATATGGAGCAGGTACCGTCGATGGGATTCCCGTCCGGATCCGTAAGGGAGATCGTCCCTCCGGTTTTTGCCCTGCGGTCGGAGGGAAAGCGCTCCATTCCGAACCTGCAGACGGGTTCCTTGCCGTCACGTATGAAGAAAAGCCTTTCCGCGATTATCATTCCGTGAGGGTCCACGAGAAGAAGGTGGTTGATACCCGGGTGGAAGAAGGACTTTTCAAGCTTCAGAATGTTTCTTTTGCCGTCGAGGCGGACGTTGGTGAGGGGATAGAGGTCGGAGGCGTCGCGAAGCAGCAGGCTGGCGCTGCCTCCGCCGAGCCCTGTCGTGTTGATGAAATAATGGTCCCCGTGGGCGCGCAGCTGGATGGTCGCTCCCTCTTCCGAGGGCGGCGGAAGGGGATGGACCTTGCCGGAGGCATCCCTGATGCCGTAATTGCAGCCGGCCTGGGGGACGAATGCAAATGAACCCATCCCGTCGTGGGTCGTAGCGACGGGTATCTCCTCCTGGTCGGGGTCGCCCGTCAGGAAGCCGGAGGCCTCGACGCTCCTTCCGAGCCCGTCCACGGCCTTGAATCCTATCACGGCGACCTGACCGGCGAAGTATCTTCCGCCTTCGGGCCAGAAACTGATCTGAATGTCGTCGGAACCGGCTTCCGGCTTTTCCTTTTTCTCCTTGTTTGCCCCTATGATGCGGACGCTGTCGTTGAAAAGGTATTCGCCGGAGTAGTTGAGCTGCCAGAGGGTGTAGGCACGAATGGTGTAACGTCCGGACTCCAGGTCTTCCGGCAGCTCCAGGCAGCCGGGGAAGCCGTCTTCAGTGCGTTTGATCTTGACCCTGATGACGGCTTCGCCCCTGCCGTCCAGGAGCTCCGCGTAAAGGAAATTGCTCTGAGGAAGGGATGAGCGGCCGGAGGCTTCCTGCACCCAGCCCTTGAACCAGATAGTCTCGCCTGCGACGTAGCAGCTGCGGTCGAAGTGGAGATAGACTTTCTCCGGGGCACACCATTGGGAATACACGCTGAACCTCGACTGGAGAGAGTCCAGCATGGTCTTCAGCTCGCCCCTTGCAGAAAGGGGCAGCAAGGCGACGAGTGCGGACAGGGCGATATGCCGAAAGCATTTCATCTGCAATCGTCGTCTGCTCCGGAGTCAGGATTTCGGCTCTACCAGCGCCCGTAGTGGATGCGCTCGGGCTTCCACTTGTCTTTCGGGGCGGGATCCTCGGCGGGGTGCCCTACGGGGATGATCGCGAGGGGCATCACCTTCTCGGGGATGCCGAGCAGCTCCTTGACGGGGGCGTAGCGGTCCTCATAGGGCCAGCAGGCGGTCCAGACGGCACCGAGGCCGAGGGAATGGGCTGCGAGGAGGATATTCTCCGTGACGGCCGAGCAGTCGACGGACCAGTTGCCGTTGGGCACTTCCTGGGGCTCGGCGTCCTCGGGGGCGTCGTGGGGCTTGCGCATCATCGTCGTCTCGCCGCAGACTACGATGATGCACGGGGCTTCCGCGTACATCTTGTTGACCCCTTTGGTCACGAGGGAGGCCCTCACGGTGGAGTCGGTCACTACGACGAAGGACCAGGGCTGGAGGTTTCTCGCGCTCGGGGCGGCCATGCCGGCCCTGAGGAGGGTTTCGATCTGCGCGTCGGAGACGGGTTCGTCTGTGTATTGGCGGATCGAGGTGCGGGTAAGGATGTTTTCAAGGACCGCGTCGGAGGCGGACTGGGGTGCGTTGTTGCAGGCCATTGCAAAAAGGATTGTGGCAAGGAGCGCTGCGGCTCCGGCGATTTTTGTTTTCATAATGCCGTAAATATAGCAAATTCCCCCGCAAAAAGATTTGCCCTCCGGCGCAGAATTGTTATTTTTGTAAAAATTTGAACTTATGGCAAAGTATGCACTCGTCACTGGAGGAAGCCGCGGAATCGGCCGCGCGATCGCCGTCCGCCTTGCCTCCGAAGGCTTCACTATCCTGATCAATTATGTTTCCAACGACGCTGCCGCCAAGGAAGCGCTTGAGGCCGTCAAGGCTGCCGGCGGCGACGGTGAGCTCATAAAATTCAACGTGGGAGACCCTGCGGCCGCGGCCGAAGCCATCTCGGCCTGGCAGGCGGCTCACCCTGACGAGTACATCAGCGTCCTTGTCAACAATGCAGGCATCCGCGCCGACTCGCTCCTCCTCTGGATGGAGCCCGACGCCTGGCATAAAGTGCTCACGACGAACCTCGACAGCTTCTACAACGTCACCAGGCCCTGCCTCCAGGCCATGGCCCTCCACCGCTTCGGCCGTATCATCAACATGGCCTCGCTCTCCGGCCTCAAGGGCCTCCCGGGCCAGACCAACTACTCTGCGGCCAAGGGCGGCCTCATCGCCGCGACCAAGGCCCTCGCGCAGGAGATGGCCCAGCGGGGCGTGACGGTCAACGCCGTCGCCCCCGGCTTCATCCGCACCGACATGGTCGAAGGCCTCGACGAGGCGGAGCTCAAGAAGACCATCCCGGCCAAGCGCTTCGGCAAGCCGGAGGAAGTCGCCGCCCTCGTGGCCTTCCTCGCCTCCGAGGACGCCTCCTACATCACCGGCGAAGTCATCTCCATCAACGGCGGCCTCTACTCCTGAGCAGTTTCCACCGACCATCAGTCGGAGATGAAGAAAATCAAAGGGTACAATATCCTGGGGATAGTCCTGGCATTGTTGCTGGTGTTTGTTGTCGCCGGCGTACATGCGTTGCGCGATCTCCGGAGGCTGAGCCGCGACTCCGAGGCTTTGGCGGAGCTGGAGCTCGGGTATGTAAACCTGACCCTGAACGAGGCGATGAACGACATCCGGCAGACGGTG
>CADAXR010000090.1 GCA_902791945.1 uncultured Bacteroidia bacterium | reverse complement strand
AGCCAAGAAAGTATCCAAGAACCTGTTTCATCTTAACTAGATTGAATGACTATCAAAGTTAATGCTTTTTCCTGAATCTTCACTGAACGGGCGTCCGTCGATGCTATTGATTCTTGACCACGTTTTGACCACAACTTACAACAATCGGCCACATTTGACCACATTTTTCGGGGATAGTTTTGATGGCTTCAATAAGAGTGGTAACCAATTGGGGTTCAAACCCTTAATAGCCTCCAATAAACACACAATAATCCCCACCTGTCACCAACATCTTAGCTCCCGCCCGAGGCACGGAAAAAGACAGCTTCGCCCAAGGTTTAATGGTTTAATGCGGTCCGCACAAGGCAGACCGCTGTCGGGCTGGCTGTTGCCTGGCCCGACTATTATTCTGAAACTGGGCGAACAGATAGTCCGTAGTAACGGTTCATGGGACCACTGCTCACATAGTCGGAATAGACGAAGACGCGCCACGCGTTGTACGTAGTGCCACAGAGAGACGAAGACCAGTAGTAGCCGGCGGAACCCGCATAGCTGAGAAGCGTGCCGAACCGGTAACCGGCAGCGGGAAGGAAAATGCTGTTGCCATTGGAGGCGGTAAATATTCTTCCCATTCTTCCTGTCCCGTTATAATTTGTTGTCCAAGTCCAGGTACACTTTGTCCTTAGTTCAGTCCACTCAGCGTCTGTAGGCATACGCCACTTCCCGCCGAGCTTTACGCTGGCAACATCGTCCGAAGATTCCAATACCGTCTTATTATCTACAACAGTACCATAAGAACTACTGGTATTGTACTTCGTAAGGGTACTGGATGAACCGTTGCACCACTTGTAGGTGGACCAAGAATAATCATCCTTAGGCGCCGTCTCGCCCCAGGCGTAATAATCACCGTACTCCTCCGGCTTGCCGGCACCGATGTTGGTTGTGCCCCAATACACCGACAAGCCAAGATCCACTGCGCCTGAAGGACACGGGCCTAAAGGTTTCTTGACCGTCACAGAACAGGTTGCATACTTCCCGCTGCCGTCCTTCGCCTCAGCCTTGATGGTCGCGGTGCCCTTCGATACGGCCGTCACTTTTCCGTTCTGGTCAACCGTCGCGACGGAGGTGTTCGTAGAACTCCAAGTCACGCTCTTGTCGCTGGCTGTACTGGGCGCAATGGTGGCTGTAAGCGTCTCGCTTCCGCCTTCGTTCAAGACTAAAGACGTCTTGTTCAGGCTGACCCCTGTCACCAAAGTAGTTACGGTCACAGCGCAAGTCGCCTTCTTGCCGCTACCGTCCGTCGCCGAGGCGGTAATGACTGCGTTTCCGTTGCCAACGGCGGTCACCTTTCCTGTTGTGCTTACCGTCGCCACTGCAGTGCTCGAAGACGACCATGAAATCTCCGCGTCAGAGGGATCTACCGTAGCAACCAATGTCTCCGCATCTCCGGGATGAAGCGGTAGTGCTGTTTTATTTAATGTGATGCTATGAACGGGCGTCCCAGTCTGCGTTATGGAAAATTCCGCCGTAGCAAAACTGCCATAGGTCAGTTTAATTTTTCCGATACGAGACGCGCCGGAGTTGTTCTCTCAGACAGTATATGTTACTCGATTGCCGGTTATTGATACATCTGTAATCCAAGCGACCTGGCTTGCTGCAGCGACGGGAATGCCGGATCTAGGATTCCGAACATCGAAACTGAAGGTGTTCGTGCCACCCGTATAGCCGACTTCAGCGCTGGACGGAGTCAGCACTATCGTTGTCGTGGCCCACTCTTGGGTTACCTTGAAACTATAACTCGAGAACGAGCCGTATTTCAGCTCAATTTCGCCGGTCCTGGCGGAGAAAGTGTTGTTTTCCGCCACTTTGAACGACACCTCGCCATCTGTCAGGGACACATTCGTAATCCAGTTGGCTTTGCTCGTTGCGGCTACCACAACTCCAGAACGAGGGTTTTGGACGTTGACGACAAAACTGAACGAACCTCCTGTGTAGTCGCAAGAAAGTGCGCCGGGAGAGGTCGTGATGCTGGTGGAGGCCCAGTCCTGAGTCAGTACGTATGTGACGTCCGCCGCACCGGAGTACGACAGCGTAAACGTTGCCTTTCTGGAAGTATTACCTGTGTTCTCATCCACAGTACACTCTACTGCAGATGATGTCACCGAGATGTTCTTTACCCAGGTCGCACTGCACTTCGCGGAAAGGGACGAACCGGCAACCGGACCGGTTATGCTGTAAGGTATCGACACGGACTGGCCAGTATAGTCAACCGTATTAGCCGCAGAGGGAAGGACAATATATGTAGAGGGACGCTGATGCACCATGATCGTGCGGCTCTGCGCATTGGTATAGGTTATAGTGATATATCCCTCCCTCGGATACTTGGTCTCCGAGTAGTTGAATCTCAACTCACCGTCCTCGACCTTGACACCGGTTATCCAGCTGCTTGAACTTGACGCAGACACAGATATCTTGCCGGCGGCTATGGGACGAGAAATTGACAGGGGCGTGAATGTCCCGCCGGAATTATAAGGCACGGTCAACTCCGACTCCACTTCGATTGAAGAATACTTCTCCTGCTCGAATCCGTCGAGCCGGGTGTAAGTCTTTGTCCCGAGTTTCAGTTTATCTCCGGTAAGTTCGGCAGGACCGCTGTAAAATCCGGATGACATCATCCCGGACTGGATACTGTAGCGATAACCGATTGTCGTCAAAAAAGTGGACTTGGAGCAGTCCCAAAACTTATTCTCCGCAAAGGTGAATAAAACATCCGATTGGGAACGATAGAGGCCCAGTTCGCCTCCATCGAAGGAAATATACTCCGACGCCAGGCCGCTGCCGTCGTCAGGGGCGTATTTCCCGGTTATCATCTGACCCGGCTCCAGCACCTCACGGGCGCAGGACAGAAGGACCATAGCCAGGGCTATAGCACAAATTACAGGAGTGGTATTCTTCAACATTGTCTTATTTTATCAAAACGCAAAGCCTAGTCTGGCACTTGGACTCAGACAGGGCGCATATCTGGTTTTCGGAGAGCCAAGAGCGAAATCAACCTCAAAGAAAGGAGTCGTCCTTACCGAAGCGGTGAAATTAATAGCCGTACGCTTGCTCGTACGCACCTCGAGCCCCAATCCGCCGTCGATAAAGAGTGATTTGGTGACCGGATAAAAACCTCCCTTTATATCAAGCAAAGGGCGGACGGCCTTTCTGCCAAATCTTGTTTTTATATCGAGATACACCGGAATATCGAAGCGTTTCTCCTTCCAGCCTTCATCGGTACCGACAATTATGTCATTCTCGATTACTATACTTTTCAAATTGTAGATGAATCCGGCACCGATTCCTATGGAGATTATCCTGTTGAATCGGTAACTCAAAGTGTAATCAACGAAAACAGGATGCAAGGCGGACATGGACCGGTAGCCGGAATACAGATAACGGAGTTCCCGCATCTTGCCCATCGGCAGCTGGTAGGCATACCCGAATTCTATAGTATTCTCAATACCGCGGTTCCTGAAACGGGCGTCATATTCCGCATCAGCGGCCTTCCTGGCGTCTTTCTTCTGCTGCTTCAACGCAGCGGCTATTGAATCGCGGACAAATATCGCCCTGGCCTCTGCAGCAGCAATGGAGTCCCGGACGAATATCTCCCTGGCCCTGACGGCCGCTATCGAATCACGGATAGCCTGCTGTCTGGCCTCGACACGGGCAATGGAATCACGTATGGCCTGCTGCCTGGCCTCTTCGGCCGCTCGTGCGCGGGCCTCCGCTTCAAGCCTTTCTTTCTCGACCTGTGCAAGGGAATCGCGTATCGCCTTCGCCCTCATTTCCACGGCGACGCGGATACGGGCCTCCGCTATAATCCTTTCCTTTTCCCGCTCTTTTTCAACCTGGGCGATGGAATCACGTATGGCCTTTTGCCGCGCTTCCTCAGCGGCACGGGCGCGGGCCTCCTCTTCAGCCTTTGCCTTCTCGGCCGCCAATCTGGCTTTCTCAGCCGCTATCCTGGCTTTTTCCGCCGCAGCTTTTGCGGCTGCAGCCTTCTCCGCAGCAGCCCTCTCCGCCGCTTCTTTGTCTATTTCCAAAGAGACCCTCATGGATCCGCTGACGGCCGCATTCTTTGCCAAATACATTGACTTCTGGACACGGACATAACGCACAGAACTCGGGACCATAAGCTCAAATGAGCCGCCCGAGCCTGTTCTCGTGGATACTTTAGTTCCCACCGCAGTGACCGTAGCCCCTACGATGGGAGTTCCTGAAGCATCCACCACTACTCCTTTTACTTTTGTAAAATCCTGGGCCTGAAGGGCAAGGCAAACGGCAAGCAAAAGAAGAACGGTGAAAAGTTTTTTCATTATTGATAGTCAGTAAAATAACTTGAAATTTCAGACCAGGAGCCGGCTTCGTAGTCTCTTGAAGGATATTCTATCACCGGCTCGATCATCACGTCGCTATTGTTGTCCATTCCATCAGAGAACTCCGCGAACCAGCCTCTCTCGTCGCAGTAACTGAGTTTGACGTCCTTGGTCTCAAAAACATTGTTCTCGGTGATGGGCGTAGCTGCATAATAGTTCTGAAGGACCCGCTGGAAAGGAGAGATATCGACCTTCTTGATAACGGCTTTTGCCGTAGCTCTAAAATCATAGGTCAGAATCTTCGCATTTTCACTGCCAAGGGAAGTAACATTCGGGGAGGAAGTCACCATTATCTTATAGACCTTATCAACAACATTCCTATAAAGGAGAATAGGAACTTTTTCAGATATCGCGTATTTGCACTCCATCGGATAGACATAGCGGCTTTCGTCGTTCTGAATAACAGGGATCAGGCCGGGAGCATTCCAATCTCTCTCGATACCGAGCTCTTCTTCCGTCTTGACAGTTTCTGCGGGCGTGGCAGCCATTTCAGCATATTCTTTGACCATCTTGTCGGACCACTTCTTGTTTTCGGTGCGGATAGTTTTGCTCGCGGAGGAAAGGTCACTGCTATTATAGACTACGTCAAATATTTTTTCATGATTCTCGTCAAGTATATAGACGACATAGTGGTCCCCATCGAGATACACCTTATAGCAGTCTTCAAACCGCGTAACCTTGCTGACCACAAGGGATGCCGCTTTCTCCGCCGAGAGGGCGACGCCGTCAAAGAAGGTCCTGTCGCTCACCATTGAAACACCGGGAGTGACGACCCTAAGATAGGAATCTATCTTCAGGACACGGTCATAGGTGTCTATAAACTCCGCTTCGCCATAGGTCTTTATGGCATTCTTGAGGGATGACACTGCCGCCGTGTAGAAATTGACGAAAAGCTGCCTGACGTCTCCCTCGGCCGCCTCCTCTTCAAGCTCTCCATATGCATTTCTGTCGCGCGCAGGATTAATGATCCTGTCATAGGCCTTCTTGTCAAGAGCGACAATGCTTGAGTAAGACTGACCTTTCTCTATGTATTTTTTTCCTTTGGAGGTCAGGGCCACATCAACCCAGATTGAATAATTGTAATCCCTGTCATTGTCACCGCTCTTCTTGATAGATTTGGATTTCAGCGTAATAAGACCGTTGGCGTCCAATGCCGCAAGCATTTCAAGGGATTCAGGCTCGACCTCGTAATGGCCTATCGGCAATTCCGTTACGAAATTCTTTTGATTGTTCAGAATCAAATCGTACTCAAGATCCTTTTTGATCTGCGACTCTTTCACTGCAGGCTTTTTTGCCGGAGTGATAAAAGAGGCCTCTGCATTGCGGGGATTGTCGATACCGTCTTTCTCGGACTGGTCTTCACCATAATGATTGGTGACACACGACACAAGCATGACCGATGCGAGTGCCGATGCGATAAGGAAGATTTTTTTCATATTTTTATGATATCTTAAGAAAATTCTAACAAAAATACCCCCTCGCGCACGCGAGGTCAAGTCCACTTTGGTCCGTTTTGGGAAAGAGGGGGGCTTTCGGGGAATTTTGCATATCTTTGGGGATGATTATGAGACGAGCGTTTGTACTGGGGGTTGTAGCCCTTTTTATTGCGGGGTGCGGACGGGATCCGGAGCCGGAGGTGTTTTCGGCGCCGGAAATTGTGCGCGTGACGGCTGTCGCGGGTGCGGATTATTCGGAAGTGAAAGTGACGTGCCGGGTGAGCAAGATGGAGGGTGTCCGGTCTTGCGGAGTGCAGACCGGGGAGGAAAACCCCGTAAGGACTGAGGGAAGTATGCTGGGAGACAACGAATTTTTCGTTGTCCTCACCGGGCTCCTGCCCGAGACGGAGTACTCCTACAGGGCCTATCTGGACTGCGGCAGCAGGCTCATACTCTCGGAAACCCACAGCTGGATGACCGGAAAGATAGAGGTGAAGTCCCTGAAACTGAGCCAGAACACGCTCTGGCTCACCAAGGGCGGATCCGCCACCCTTACGGCGACGGTAGTGCCGGAGATGGATGTTTTCTGGTCGAGCACAAGTACGGATGTCGCCACCGTGGACCAGAATGGGACCGTGACCGCCGTAGGGGCGGGTAAGGCGACGATATCGGCGACCTGCGCCGGGGTCTCGGCGACTTGCCTGGTGACTGTGGCCGGAGGAGCGTCCACGCCGGAGGGCGCGGTGGACCTGGGGTTTTCGGTCAAATGGGCCACTTGCAATCTCGGAGAGGATGGTTTTGTAAGTACCCCTGAAGAAAAAGGGGCATATTTCGCCTGGGGAGAGACGGAGCCGAAGGATGAGTACAACTGGGAAACATACAAGTGGTGCGAGGGCACACAGACCACACTGACGAAATATAATACCGACAGTGAAGGCGGCATTGTGGACAATAGAACAGTCCTGGAGACAGGCCCTGACGGTGATGATGCGGCCTCGAAGATACTCGGCGGCAGCTGGAGGATGCCCACGAAGGAAGAGATGGAGGAGCTGGTCGATGCGACCACTGCAAAAATGACCCGACAAAACGAAGTCCGGGGATTTATTTTCACCGCAGAAAATGGCAAGGGTATTTTTATTCCCTTTAACGGAATTATGATAGGTACCGGTTTGGATGATATATTCGGCGGACATTACTGGACATCCTCACTGTATCCTGAATCCTTCAACAATCATAAATCAGTCGGCGCTTATCATTTACAGTTTCGCAGTGGAGGCACAGACATCGTCGTGGTTGTCTCCTATGAAACAAAACGTTCAGTGGGTATGGGTATTCGTCCCGTGTGGGCGGAATAGCAATTATAATTATGAATCAGATACCGGAATTACAGTCGCTGCTTGAGGCGGTGGAAAAAAGATTCGGTGCGCCGATACGCACGACCAATGATTTTGAGCGCCTGTCGGCGGCTATGGAATATGCGCTTCCGGAGTCGCTGGGGGCGACGACCCTGAAGCGCCTCTGGGGCTATATACCCCGGCAGACGACCCCGCGGCTGGCGACTCTCGACCTGCTGGCAAGGTATGCCGGCAGCAAAAACTTCAAGGATTTCTGTAAGAATCTGCACGCGGAAGACAGTTCCGATATGGTTCCGGAACACGATTATCTCACCGCCGCCGAGCTGACCCCCGGAGACACCGTCACTATCGGGTGGGCGCCTAACCGTCTTGTCAATCTGCTATTCAAGGGAGAGGACCGTT
>CADAXR010000089.1 GCA_902791945.1 uncultured Bacteroidia bacterium | reverse complement strand
CGCCATGAGCGAAGCGGACCGTTCGTTTATGACAGTGGCCATCCGCGCCGACCAGGACGTCAGGATGGGTATCGTCACGGACGTGAAGCAGGAGCTGCGTCGTTGCTCCGCCCTCAAGATCATGTACTCCGCCCGAAAACCGGCGACAGACTAGATCTTGACCCACTTCATTAAAAAGCAGCCTTCAACGGCTGCTTTTTTTGTGCAAAATACTTATCTTTGTCCTTGATATATTCAGCTCAAATGGAACAGCTAAAAAGAAAGAAAGTAAAAGAGCTCCTTTCGATGGAGCCAGGTGCCGAAGTACTCGCCAAAGGCTGGGTCAGGACCAAAAGGGGAAACAAGCAGGTCAAGTTCATCGCCCTCAACGACGGATCGACCATCAATAACATACAGATAGTAGCCGACGCGGAGATTTTCGACGAAGAACTCCTCAAGAAGGTGACGACGGGCGCTTCGCTAGCCGTCCGCGGGACTCTTGTCGAGTCCATCGGCAGCGGCCAGGCGGTCGAGATCAAGGCCTCGGAGATCGAGGTCCTCGGAGAGTGCGACCCCATGCGCTACCCTCTCCAGAAGAAGGACACCTCGATGGAGTACCTCCGCAGCGTCGCCCACATGCGCCTCAGGACAAACACCTTCGGCGCCGTGCTCCGCATCCGCCACGCGATGGCTTTCGCTATCCATAAGTTCTTCAACGACAAGGGCTTCGTCTATCTCCACACCCCTCTCATCACCGAGTCCGACGCGGAGGGCGCCGGCGACATGTTCCAGGTGACGACCCTGGACCTCGCCAAGGTCCCTGTCCACGGCGGAAAGGTCGATTTCAGCAAGGACTTCTTCGGAAAGAAGACCTCCCTGACCGTCAGCGGCCAGCTCGAAGGCGAGCTCGGCGCGACCGCGGTCGGCGAGATCTACACCTTCGGCCCGACCTTCCGCGCCGAGAATTCCAACACCCCGCGTCACCTTGCCGAGTTCTGGATGATCGAGCCGGAGATGGCCTTCTACGACATCGAGGACAACATGGAGCTCGCCGAAGAGTTCGTCAAGTACCTCGTCCAGTACGCCCTTGACAACTGCGCCGACGACCTTCGTTTCCTAAACGACAAATATGACGACGGACTCGTCGAGCGCCTCCGCAGCGTCCTCGGCATCCCCTTCGAAAGGGTCACCTACACACAGGCGGTCGAGATTCTCGAGAAGGCTATAGCCGACGGGGTCAAGTTCGAATACCCGGTCCACTGGGGCACCGATTTCCAGAGCGAGCACGAAAGATACCTTGTCGAAAAGCATTTCGGCAAGCCCGTCATCCTCATCGACTTCCCCAAGGACATCAAGGCCTTCTACATGAAGCAGAACGAAGACGGCCGGACCGTCCGCGGCATGGACGTCCTCTTCCCGAAGATCGGCGAAATCATCGGCGGAAGCGAGAGGGAAGCCGACCTCGCCAAGCTTGAAAAGCGCATCGAAGAGCTCGGCATGTCCCGCAAGAACCTCGAGTGGTACATCGACACCCGCCGCTACGGCACCGTCCCCCACAGCGGCTTCGGCCTCGGCTTCGAGCGCCTTCTCCTCTTCGTCACGGGCATGGCCAACATCCGCGACGTCATCCCCTTCCCCCGCACTCCCAAGAACGCAGAATTCTAGAATATGTTAGTAATTGGCATAGCCGGAGGATCCGGCTCAGGAAAAACCACCGTCGTAAAGGCAATCACGGAGCACCTCTCCGGCAGGGTCGTCGTAATCCCGCAGGATTCCTACTACAAGGACGCCAGTCATCTCCCTCTCGAGGAGCGCCAGAAGATCAACTTCGACCACCCGGATGCAATCGACTGGAAGTTCATGTGCCAGCAGATCCGCGAGCTCAAGCAGGGCCGCACCATCGAGCAGCCCATCTACTCCTACATCACCTGCACCCGCTCCAAGACCGACACCATTACCGTTGAGCCGGCCGACGTCATCATCGTCGAGGGCATCCTCATCTTCACCTGCAAGGAGCTCCGCGACCAGATGAACATCAAGATCTTCGTCGATGCCGACGGCGACGACCGCCTTATGCGCATCATCGTCCGCGATATCGCCGAGCGCGGCCGTTCCATCTCAACCGCGATAGACCACTACACGGAGACCGTGAAGCCGATGCACCTCCAGTTCATCGAGCCTTCAAAGCGCTACGCAGACGTCATAGTTCCCCAGGGCGGCCACAACACAGTCGCTATCGACATGATCACGACCCGCATAGAGAAAGAGCTGGAAAAAAGGAATAAATAGCCATGAAACGCCTTTCACAGGAAGACAAAGCAGGGCTTTATATCACCGCGATAATCCATCTCGCGGTGATTATTGTTCTGCTTGCTTCCCAGATAGGCTATTCCATCCAGAAAGAGAACACCTTCGTCCTCGACTTCACGAAGCAGGAGGAGAAGGAAAAGGTCGAGAGGGAGGAGAAGCTCCGCGAAAGCGTAGCCGAGCAGCTAGAGCAGCTGCTTCAGGCGGCCGGGAGCGTGCCGATAAGGAACGTCGCAGTGGACCGTTCGACCCTCAAGGACGACCGCGGGACCGACGCCGACCAGCTCTACAAGGACGCCGAGCGGCTCGCCCGGGAGCTTCGCGACGGGCAGCAGCAGAATCCGAAGGACGACGACTTCGTGGACATATCCCACGACAAACCGGACAAGCCTGACAATACCTCCACGAAGACCTATTCCGGCCCGTCCGTCCTCTCCTGGTCGCTCGACGGCCGCAAGGCGAGCAAACTCCCCATCCCGGCCTACAGGTGCATGGGCGCAGGACAGGTGACGGTGGTAATCACCGTCGACAACGCCGGCAACGTCGTCAACGCCAAAGTTGACGGCGGCATCTCCTCCTCCGACGGATGTCTCCAGGCCTTCGCAGTCCGCGCCGCCCGCCTGTCCAAATTCTCCGCCTCCCAGACCGCCCCGGCCCGCCAGATGGGGACCATAACCTACTTATTCATAGCACAATAACCACATAACACATATGGACACCTACCGATTCAGGAAAAGTATTCACCGTCTGCCCGGGAAAGTGATCCACTCCGTTCCACTTCCGGAGCCCGAAGTGACGGAAGGCCATCGGTCACGGCAGCTCATCGGCGAGATTTGCCGGGGCAGAGGATTCAGGCAGGTCCTTCTTGTAACGGACAAGACCCTGAGCCGCCTCGGCTACGAAAAAGCCATTGTCGAATCCCTCGAAAAAGCCGGCGTCGGCTGCACCGTTTTCAACGACATCAATTCAGAGCCCACTATCGGCATCATCGAGGCCGGGCGCAGGAAAGCCCTTGGGTGCAAAGCAGAATGCATCATCGCCCTTGGCGGCGGCTCCGTACTCGACTCATGCAAGATGATAGGCGCCAGCGTAAGGATGCGCCACCGTCGCGTCAAATCTCTGCTTCTCAAGTTCCTGCCCGTTCCAGGCAAGACCCTCCCTATCATCGCCGTCCCTTCCACCGCAGGCACCGGCGCGGAGATTACAGTCGGCGCCGTTGTGATGAACAACGCCGGCGTAAAGTGCGCGACCGTCCTAATCGGCCTCGACGTAATCCATGTAGTACTCGACAGTGAACTCACCATCCACGCCCCGCAGCAGGTGACCGCCGCCTGCGGCATCGACGCCCTCAGCCACTGCATCGAGGGCGCAGTCAGCGACGTGAAAGTGAGCGAGAAGGACACCAATATGTCTCTGGAAGGCATAAGCCTAATATTCAAGCATCTTCCTACCGTGATCAAGGAACCGGAGAACGTTGATGCCCGCCTCGGGATGTGCCACGCCGCAATGTGCGGCGGCAACGCCATCAACACCCAGCTCGCCGGCTATGTCCACGCCTTCGCCCACAGCATCGGCGCGAAGTACCACGTTCCCCACGGCGTCGCCATCTCTCTGATGCTGATGCCTGTACTGGAGTTCGAGAAGGAAGTCTGCATACCAAAATATGCAGGCATCGCCCGCTACTGCGGCTTCTGCGATGAAAGCGACACCGACTATCAGGCTGCTGACAAATTCCTCGAAGCGACAAAGCAGCTCCTTTCTGAGTGCGGTATGGACAAGATTAAATCCCCCGTCAGGGCATATGACCACGGGGAACTCATCCCCATGATAGCCGCCGACTCGATCAACTATTCAGCCCCCGTGACAATGAACAACAACGACATCAAAAATATCCTTGAGACCGTGACACCGGAAATTAACGAACCCTTCACCGAAGAGAGAATCAGCGCACTGGTTGAAGCCCAGCGCAAATTCTTCCGCACCGGAGAGACCCTCCCCATAAAATGGAGGATTCAGCAGCTTAAAAAGCTGAAGGCTGCCGTCCTCGCCCACGAAGCCGAATTCGAAGAGGCCCTTGCGAAGGATCTCGGCCGCAGCAAGGTCGAGGCCTATCTCTGCGACATAGGGCCCATCATCGTGGAAGTCAATGAGATGATCCGCGGGCTCCGCCGCTGGGCGCGCCCCGAGTGCCACTTCAGCGGCCTTATGTGCTTCCCCAGCACCATCACCAAGGTCTATAAAATGCCCTATGGCGTGACCCTCGTGATCAGCCCGTTCAACTTCCCCATCCTGCTTACCCTCGGAGTCGTAGCCGCGGCTATGTGCGGCGGCAACACCGTCGTCATCAAGTCTAGCTCCAAGTCCTCCGCCTGCACGGCCGCGCTTAAGAAGTTCTGCGCGGAAGTCTTTCCCCCTGAATACGTCACCCTCATCGACGGCGGCCACGACGTGGCCGACATATGCCTCGCTCAGAGATTCGACAAGATATTCTACACCGGTTCCCCGTCCGTAGCCAGACACGTGATGGCCGAAGCCGCGAAAAACCTCACTCCCGTCGCCCTCGAGCTCGGCGGCGAAACCGGCAACTGGGCCGTTGTCCGCAAGGACGCCGACCTTCGCGACGCCGCCCGCAAGATCGCCTTCTTCAAGCTATGCAACGCCGGCCAGATCTGCATCAACGTCAACCAGATAGCCGTAGCCGAGGAAGTGGCGGAGCCCTTCCTTGAGGAGCTCAGGAAGGCCTTCATTTCACAGATAGGCGAGCGCGCCGAGGAGAATCCGGAGTACCCGAAACTAATCACCGCCGGAGCCTACGACAAATGCGCCGCTCTCGCCGACGAGTACCGCGACCGCATCGTCTTCGGCGGCACCGGAGACAGGCAGGCGCAGCGCTACTCCCCCACCATCATCTACCCCGTTGCCATTGACGAGCACATCGTTCAGCACGAGCTCTTCTGCCCGCTCCTCCCCGTCGTCCCCTTCAAGGACGCCGAAGCCGATGCCCTCATGGACATCATCGCCGGGCGCGAGCACCCTCTCGCCATGTATCTGTTCACCAGGAATATGAAATGGGCCAACCGCGTGATGCGTACCCAGCAGTACGGCGGCGGCTGCATCAACGAGGTCTGCCTCCACATGATGGTAAAAGGCGTTCCCTTCAACGGCACCGGTCACTCCGGCATGGGCGCCTACCACGGCGAATGGGGCTTCCGTGAATTCACCCACCCCCAGACCGTCCTGAGGGGCCGCACAATATTCAACCTGCCGCTGCGGGAGCACCCCTACAGCGGCAAGTCCGAATCCTTCAAAATGAAAATCCTCCGCCTCCTCGAGCGGTAAAGAGCCTTATTCGCCGGCTTCCTTGAGGCGCTCGGCGTTCTCGGCGATCTGGAGCTGGTCAATGCACTCCTCGATGTCTCCGTCCATGAAGACGGGGAGGTTGTACATGCTCCAGCCGATGCGGTGGTCCGTGACACGGCCCTGGGGGTAGTTGTAGGTGCGGATCTTGGCGGAACGGTCTCCGGTGGAAACCATGGTCTTGCGCTTGGCCGCGATGGAGTCGAGGTACTTCTGGTGCTCCATGTTATAGACCCTGGAACGGAGCTCTTCCATAGCCCTCTCGGTGTTCTTGATCTGGGAACGCTCTTCCTGGCACTGGACCACTATGCCGCTCGGAATGTGGGTCAGGCGGACGGCGGAATAGGTCGTATTGACGCCCTGGCCGCCGGGACCGGAGGCGCAGAAAAGGTCCTTGCGGATGTCCGCAGGGTTGAGCTCGATGTCGAACTCTCCAGCCTCAGGGAACACGGCGACAGAGGCCGCAGAGGTCTGGATGCGGCCCTGGGTCTCCGTCTGCGGGACCCTCTGGACGCGGTGGACGCCGGACTCGTATTTCATAATCCCATAGACCCCGTCGGTGGAGCTTGAAAGCTTGAAGACTATCATCTTGAAGCCGCCGGAAGTACCGACTGTCTGGTCGGACACTTCGAGCTTCCATCCCCTCCTCTCGGCGAATTTGGAGTACATACGGAAAAGGTCTCCGGCGAAAATCGCCGCCTCGTCGCCGCCGGTGCCGCCGCGGATCTCGACCATGGCGTTCTTGCCGTCGTCGGGGTCCGCCGGGATGAGCAGGAGCTTGATGTTCTGCTCCACGTCGGGGAGCTGCGGCTCGATCTCCTGAATCTGCTCGCGGGCCATCTCGCGAAGGTCGTCGTCCTTCTCGTTCATAAGGATGTCCTTGGCCTCGGCCAGTTCGTCGAGCATCTTCTTGTAGCCGAGACCGGCCTTGATGATGGGCTCGAGCTGCTTGTAGTCCTTGTTGAGCTGGACGAATTTTTTCATGTCGCCTACCACGTCAGGATCCGCCAACTGGGCTTCCAGCTGCTTGTATTTATCCTGCAGGGAAAGGACTTTTTCGAGAAGAGTATTGTTGTCTGCCATTGTCAGAGTTGTTTAAGATAACAGCGACGGCGCATATAGAGCTCGCATGTGTAGCGGGCCCATACGTTGGCGGGACCGTTGCCCTCGATCTGGGGGTTGGTGATGGCCACCTTGGTGCCGGAAGCGACGAAGTTGTCGCCGATGATGGTGTGGAGTATGGCGGAGATGCCGGTGTTCTGCCAGGAAGGGACCGCGCCGTTAAGCATCATGTCTATAATCTCCGGGTTTCGGAGTGCGCGGAGAAGGTGGAACCATCCGAAGGGGAAAAGGTGCCCTTTCGCCTTCTGGAGAGCACGGGAGATGTCCGGGATGGTGATGCCGAAGGCGACGAGATTGTCCTCCGAATCAAGGATCACGACGCTGTAACGGTCGTCGAGGAAAGGGAAGAAGGCCTTTGCCTCTTCCTCCATCTCCTCTTCCGTGAACGGAACGAAATTCTGGACGGAATGGGAGAAACTTTCATTGTACGCGTCAAAGAATGCACGGACCCTGGCTTTGTCTTTCTTGAGACGCTTCACACTGCCTATATGGAGGTTGTAGCGCTCCATAAGGGCGGCGGAAATCCTCCGGAGCTTCTCCGGGGCGCCATTGGTCGGGTCTATCTTCTGCTCAATCCAGTCGAACTCCTTCTCATAGCCGAGCCGCTCCACGAAATCCTTGTAGTAGGGATAGTTGTAGAGGCAGTTGAAGACCGGAATGTTCTCGAAGCCTTCCACGAGCATGCCCTGCTTGCCCATTGTGTTGTAGTACAAGGGGCCGTGAATCTCGGTCATCCCCTCCGAACGGGCCCATTCCTCGGCCGTGGAAAGGAGGAGCCTCGCCACCTCGATGTCCTCTATCGTGTCGAACCACCCGAAGCGGGCGCGCTTTTTCGCATAGTGCTCATTGTAGCGCGGGTTTATCATCCCGCTGATGCGGCCGAC
>CADAXR010000088.1 GCA_902791945.1 uncultured Bacteroidia bacterium | reverse complement strand
AAGGTGGAGCCGGCCCGCTGGTACACCTGGTGCGACCGTCTCGGCATCGCCGTCTGGCAGGATATGCCTTCCCTCACCGACAATATCCACGCTCCTAAAGGCGACCCCAACCCCCAGTGGGGGCAGTGGGGCTACGGCGAGGGCTGGGATTACCCCCTCACCGAGACCGCAAAGGCCACATATTACAAGGAGTGGGGAGAGATCATCCGTCAGCTGAGGAAGTATCCCTGCATAGTCGTCTGGGTGCCTTTCAACGAGGCCTGGAGCCAGTTTGATACGGAGAAAGCCGTGGAGTTTACCTATGCGCAGGATTCGACGCGCCTCGTCAATTCCGCTTCCGGCGGCAACTCGCGTCTTTGCGGCGACATCCTCGACAGCCACAACTATCCGAGGCCCATCATGAAGTTCCGCAGCGAAGGGAAGCAGATCGACGTGCTCGGCGAGTACGGCGGCATAGGCTGCGCGGTGGAGAACCACGTCTGGCAGGCGGACAACAACTGGGGCTACAAGGGCCTCTGCGCCGACGGCGAAGAGGTTCTGGCAAAGTATGAGAAGTACGCCGATATGTTCATCCCCGAGATCGAGTCCGGCGTTTCCGCCGGCGTCTATACCCAGACTACCGACGTCGAGGTCGAGGTCAACGGACTCATGACCTATGACCGCAAGGTAATCAAGATGGATGAAGAGCGCCTCCGCGCAATCAATAAGAAGGTAATCGCGTCGATGGAGAAGTAGGCAGGGAATGGAGGAAGGAAGCATAGTAATAAAAGGCGCACGCGTCAACAATCTCAAGGACATCTCCCTTGAGATTCCGCGCGGAAAGCTTGTCGTGATAACCGGAGTTTCCGGTAGCGGAAAGTCCTCGCTGGCGTTCGACACCCTGTATGCCGAAGGCCAGAGGCGTTTCGCGGAAAGCCTTTCTTCCTATGCCCGCCAGTTCCTCGGGAGGATGTCCAAGCCGGACGTCGACTCGATTGAAGGCATCCCCCCTGCAATCGCAATCGAGCAGAAAGTCAACACCAGGAACCCCCGTTCCACCGTCGGCACAACGACGGAGATATACGACTACCTAAGGCTTATATATGCCCGCATAGGGCGGACCTTCTCGCCGGTAAGCGGGAAGGAGGTGCGCTGCAACACCGTCGCGGATGTGATGCGGGAGATTCTTGAGGGCGGACTTTCCTCCGCCTACATCCTCGCGGACGTAGGATGGTCTTCGCGGGAGGATCTCGTGGAGCTTATGCTCTCTCTCTCGCAGGAGGGATTCAGCAGGCTCTACGACCCGGCGGCGGATGCGCCGGTTCGCATCGACGAGGTGATGAAACTCTCCGAAAGCGGCCTGCCCGGGGATATGTATCTTTTTGTGGACAGGGTAAGGCTCGAAGGGAAGGATGAGGACCTTGTCGCCCGTCTGAGGGATTCCGTCTCGTCGGCCTTCTCGAAGGGTGACGTCATCCTGAGGAAGGAGACTCCCGACGGGAAGGTTTCGCTGGAGAGGTTCTCCCAGCGTTTCGAACTCGACGGGATCGAGTTCCGTCGTCCGGACGAGTTCTTGTTCTCCTTCAACAGCCCGCTCGGGGCCTGCCCGGTCTGCGGTGGCCTCGGCAAGATAATAGGCATCAGCGAAGACCTCGTGGTCCCGGACAAGACCAAGAGCATCTACGACGGGGCCATAGCCTGCTGGCGGGGCGAAAAAATGGGCTGGTTCCGCGACCACCTCATCGAGGTGGCGGAGCGCTACGGAATACGCATTTTCGAGCCCTGGTGCCGCCTCACCGACAAGGAGAAGGACATCATCTGGAACGGCCACAGCGTCAAGGGCGACGACTCTTCGATAGTCGGTATCAACGAGTTCTTCGAGTGGGTGGACGCCAACCGCTACAAGATACAGTATAAATATATGCTGAGCCGCTACAGCGGCCGCACGGTGTGCTCTTCCTGCGGCGGAAGCCGGCTCCGGAAGGAGGCCCACTACGTCAAGGTTGGAGGCCGCACGATAGCGGAGCTCCTTTCCATGAACATAGTGGAGCTCATCGGTTTCCTCGAGGGGCTGGAACTTTCGGAATTCGAAAGGGGAGTGGCCGGAAAGGCGGTGGAGGAGGTGCTTTCGCGTCTTCACTACATCGACGACGTCGGTCTCGGGTACCTTACTCTTTCGAGAAACTCCAACACCCTTTCCGGCGGCGAGAGCCAGAGAATCAACCTTGTGACCGCGCTCGGAAGTTCTCTGGTCGGTTCCATGTACATACTGGACGAACCCTCTATAGGCCTTCATCCGCGGGATACCGACAGGCTCATTTCCGTCCTCAAACGGCTCCGCGACATCGGAAATACCGTAGTCGTGGTGGAGCACGACGAAAAGATAATCCGCGCAGCGGACCTTCTTATAGACATGGGGCCAATGGCCGGGAACGGCGGCGGCAGGATAGTCTACACAGGCACGATTGAGGGCTCCGGCAAGTCGGATTCACTGACGCTCAAATACCTCAGGGGCGAGATGCCCTCCTTCACAAGGAAGAAAAAGACTTCCGACTACTTCATCAGCGTCGAAGGCGCGATGGAGCATAACCTCAAGGACATAACCGTGAAGTTTCCTCTCGGGATGTTCACGGTCGTCACCGGTGTCTCCGGAAGCGGCAAATCGACTCTCGTCGGCGACATACTCTATCCGGCGATGAAGCGCCGGCTGAACGAGACGGGAGACCTCCCGGGTACGTTCCGCGGCCTAGGAGGCAACCTCGACCGCATCACGCGCGTCGAATACGTGGACCAGAATCCGCTCGGAAAGAGCTCCCGTTCCAACGCCGTGACCTATCTCAAGGTCTATGACGACATACGCAAGCTGCTCTCTTCCACCCAGGCGGCAAAGCTCTCCGGGCTCACTCCCTCGTCGTTCTCCTTCAACCAGGAGGGCGGCCGCTGCCCCGAGTGCCAGGGCGACGGCTTCGTGAAGATAGGGATGCAGTTTATGGCGGACGTCACGATGGTCTGCTCCTCGTGCGGCGGCAAGCGCTTCAAAAGCGAGGTGCTCGAAGTCCGCTACGAGGGGAAGAACGTAGATGACATCCTCTCCATGAGCGTCGCGGAGGCGATAGATTTCTTCGGCTCTCTCAAGGATCCGCTTGCAAAGCAGGTTGCCGAAAGGCTGAAGCCCCTTGCCGACGTGGGCCTTTCCTACATCAAGCTGGGGCAGCCGTCCTCGACCCTTTCCGGCGGCGAAAGCCAGAGGGTCAAGCTCGCCTACTTCCTTTCAATGAGCCTCTCGGACGACAAGCCCCGGAAGGATAAGATACTTTTTATCTTTGACGAACCCACCACCGGACTCCATTTCTACGACGTCGAGAAGCTCCTGAAGGCCTTCGACATGCTTCTCTCCAAGGGACACACGATAGTCGTCGTGGAGCATAACACTGAGGTCATACGCGCGGCCGACTGGGTCATAGACCTCGGCCCCGAGGCCGGCGACGAAGGCGGCAAAGTCGTCTTCGCCGGCACCCCGGAGGACCTTGTCCGCCGCTCCAAGGGCCACACGGCGCGCTATCTGGCCTCCTCCACGCTGTAGCCGGTGCTCCATCCGCTTTCGCCTCCGTCCGGAGGCAGTCTTACAGTAAAATGGTAGTGGCATCCGCGACGGATGTCGTAATTGCCGGCCCCTTCCCCGAGGCGGAAGCGGTAGGAAACTGTCTTTGCTTCTCCTCCGGTCGTGACTTCTGCGGTAATCTCTACATAGGAGCAGTAGTCCGAGAACCTCGATCCCTGGAGGTTCTCCAGCATGTAGAGGCTGACTTCACGGCTGAGGCCGTAGTCGCTGCCTCTGTTGAGGTCGTCGGAGGCCATCCCGCTTTTGCGGAAGCCTATGTTGAAGATCTCCGATTCGTTCTTCACGTTGCTGTCCCGGAAAAGTGCCACTGCGGAAGGACAGGCGCCGATTTCTATGCTCTTTACGCTCACCTCCGTGCCGGGCAGGAGGGCGTTGCGGTCCATCCTGACGGAGATTTTCGCCATCGTCCTTAAAAGGGGGATTTCCACCGAGGACCCTCCGGTCACGAGCTTCCGCTTCACGGACCCCGTCATCGGGATCCCGCGTGTGTACTCATCAGGGTACGCCATGTGATAGATGTACTCGCCGAGCTCTTCCTCCCGCGGCCTGTCGAACGGGTAGCGCACATTGGCTATAGCATAGAAACTGTAGCGGCTTCCGGCGACAAGGGGAAGCCGGCAGAGCTCACCATCCCGCCCTGCCGACGAGTAGTAGTGGGAGCCCTCCAGCAGGCCGTGCTCGTCATAGACAAGGAGGTTGACGTCGGAGATCCTGTTCTCGTCAGGGTCGTAGGAGCGGGTCAGCGGGCAGGTCGAGATGAGGACTGTCGTCTCGACCGGCGCCTTTGCGCAGGAGACGAGGGTCAGAAGGGTCAGAATAGCACAGTGACGTTTTCTTTTTCGGTCCATGGGATGATGCTTGTGGAGATGAGAATGTTCTCCCGGGAGACGGGCGTCTCCGGGTCTTCGGTACCCTTGCCGGTAAAGGTTATGTCAAGGGAATAGGTCATGCCCCTTTCGAGGCCCTTCAGGAGGATGGGGTAGTACCAGGTCCTCCCGTCGATGACGGCTTCAAAGACAAGCTTTGAGAGCGGCGCGCCGAAAGACTCCACGCTCACTCCGGAGGGGTAGCAGTACAGCTCGGTCCCGGGGAATACGACCTCCCTCCCGACATTGCCTGTCTCGGCGTAAATCATCTCCGGGTGCCGTACCGAGGCCATATCTTCCGGGGACGGGCCTCCAAGGTTCAGCCACGAGGAAGGAGGGACGTCCCTTTCGCCCAGCACGGGCGAGAATGCCGGAATGTTGGTCAGATAGACTTTGACGCCCTCCATCGGCGAGGCGCTGTAGGGGTGAAGGTGGAAATCGGCGAGCAGGGAGTTGATCCTGAGTTTTGTAAGAAGCGGCATAAGACGGATTACAGATTCGCCGCTTTTCGCCTTCCCGCAGAGGGAGGGGAGGGCGGGGTCTTCCTCGCGGAAGTCCCGCTCCCTGACCGCAAAGGTCCTGTAGTCCCGTATGTCGGCATACTCGTAAAGGCCTGTCCCTTCGGAGGAAACGGCTGCTACTATCTTCTTCCCGCTGCCGCAGACTGCCCCGGTGAGGGTACCGTCCGTGCAGACCGTTCTTGAGAACGAGTCCAGCCTGCCGAGCGGGTCGTCGTCGAAAAACAGAAAATCCAGAAGACGTCCTTCTGCCTCCGGGGAATCGCTGACCCGGAGCCTGGCATAGAGGGGCAGGGGCTCTTCTTCCGGTACGGCTTTTTTGCAGGATACAAGAAAAAAGGCCGGACAGGAGTAGATTGACAGCAACAGCAGAAATGCTTTTATTGCGGCAGACGAGCACGCAAGAAGTTTTTCAGACCCATAGGACAGCTTTAGGCAGGACCGGCCCTTTTTCTCATATTTTGCGGAAAAATCCATTGCTTCTGGTTTTTCGCAAAGGTAGGCCGGTCCGCCCCGCAGGGGATGGATGTATAAAGAAAAATTTTTGTTTTTTATACGCTTTCAGTGTTTTTTATAGGATTTTCACTGTTTTTTATAGTGCGTATAAAATTTATTTTTTACTCTGTCAGTTGTCGTAGTAGGCTTTGAGGGCCGCCACATCTTCTTCGCTCAGCACGTCGGAGGTCATGATGAACTCGTCCATCGTGGCGGGGAGCTTGTATTCCAGCACGCCGGTGCCGTCCTGGCCTATGTTGAGGTTCAGGGAGTCGAACGAGACATTGTCAAGGAAAGTGGGAATCTCTGCTCCTTCCCAGTCGGATATGAAGTCTATATAAATGTGGACCTTGCGGTTGGGGCGGTCGACAGTCAGGATGACGTGCATCCAGCCGGTGTCATAGTTTGTAGGCAGGTAGCGGACGTAATCCATCCTGTATTGATTGTCGCTTGAGCCTTTGCCGACATTGAACTTGAGATCCCGGGTGCCCCTGTATGAAAGGATGAATCCCTTATATTTACCCTCCTGCCAGTCCTTGTTGGAAATGAGGCTCGGATCGGCCGCCGTGGGGGTTACGGGAGACCCCTTCAGCCAGAAAGCGACGGAGAAGGAGCCGGTGTTAACCTTCACATCCTTCAGCGTGACGTATCCGTTATTGAGCTCGACACCTTTTCCATAAAAAGCGTCGGAGTAGGCCAGGGTACCCGAGGATGTTGTCTGGACATTGCCGAAGGCGTCCGTTATGTTGTCGTCGAACGGGAAATAGGCGACCACGTTGTGGCCGGAAAGAAGAGCTTGCATCTCGCTGAGGGCGGGAGTAGGCTCCGTCTCGTGACCACGGTACTCTTCACCCGGATCCATGTGGGGGGCGGCCTCCGTGACATCCTTGAAGACGCCGGCGGGGACGCGGCCGCTCCAGGTATAGGGGCATTCAACCCCAAGCGCGTAGGCGGCTATCGCCGCAATGTCGCGGGCCTCGGCCTCCACAATTGTGCCGTCAGCCACGGTCTTGCCGGATACCCCAAGGAAAACATTCCTTTCCACATCAGTATCTCCTCCGTGGCCTTTGTTGATTCCTCCGTGGTCGGCGGTGACGATGAACAGGGTCTCGTCAAGAATATCTTTAGCTTTCAATTTGTCGTATATGCTTCCGATGAGGGCATCGACGGTGCTGATCGTTGCGAGATAGATATCGGTTCCGAATCCGTAAGATTCGCCTATGTCGTCAGGCGAAGAGAACTGGACGAACATAAGCGTCGGAGTATTGTCTTTCAGGTATGCCAGTATCTTGCCTGTCACGTCGGCATCATCGGGCCCGTTCCTTTTTTCAACGCCCAGACCGTCCTCGACGATACCGACGTTGATCGGATTCCATTCCACAAAGGAGGCAAGAACCGCATTCGGATCGGCGTTCCTTACCACTTTGAAGATGGAAGGATAGGGACTGTCCGCCGGATAGGGAGTATTCTTGATGATGTCGTTGGTAAGTCCGTGGTATTCCGGAAGGACTCCGTGAAGGATGGAACCCCAGCCCTGAGCGCTCATAGAGGGCATTCCGACCCTGCATGTGTACGTCGTCGCCGAACCGGTGAAGATCTCGTCGCATCTCGGGGTGTCAGTGTCCTTGAAGAATGCTCCGGCTCCGTCGGCACCGATGATGACGACGTGCTTGTAGGCCCCTTTGGATACCACGACCTCGGGGATTTCAGGCTCAGGCTCCGGCTCCGGGGTTGTGTTATTGTCAATGTTCTCTTTAGAGGCGCAGGACGCGAGAACGTACATCAGGGATGCGGCAAGAAAGAAGGCAGGTGTTTTCATGCTCTGACTATAATAATTTAAAACAGCTTAATACACAAACTTGTGTAACACGGTATTGTGTATTAATAAAGCGGTGTAGCGGCAAACAAATCAAGATAGCGGTTTGCAGCAGCGAGTTCTTCCATGTCGCGGGCGAGATAAGTTTTACCATATCCCTGAATGTGTTCCGGGCGATTATTTTCAAGTCATCTCTTGAGATGGGGCCCTGGAGTATTTGCATAGCGGTTCTTTTCTGCAAACTTAATAAAGTAGATTGAAATGCACAAACAAATGTTCGGCAAAAAAAAGACGGCCGTTTCTCCGAAACGCCGTCCTTTTGAACCTTTATCCGTGCAAGAGCAGTTATTTCTGCCTTGACTTGTATCTCTGATAGA
>CADAXR010000087.1 GCA_902791945.1 uncultured Bacteroidia bacterium | reverse complement strand
CGAAAGTTGCTCGATGACGGTAACTTCATCCGTCTCGCACAGCGCCGGGATGATTGCGGGTGCCCTCTATGACGCCACCGTCCGGGACGTGACAAGCTATGCCCCGTTGACCTATAATGGAAAGGCCACGGGATATGTCCATATGGCTCTGATCGGGAGTGTTTTTGCCGCAGAGGCCGGATGTACCATAGACAGCGTCCACAATCGTGGAGAAATCAAGGCCGACAACACAAAGAATCTTAACAGTGGCGACACATCTCTCCACATCGCAGGTATCGTCGCTTTTGCCAATGCGGCGGAGGGGCACAACGTGATTTCCTCCTGCAATAACTACGGGCAGATTACATCCCAGGCCTCTCGGACGGCCGGCATCCTCGCCGCAGCCAAGAAGAATACGACTGTAACCTATTGTGAAAACCACGGTGACCAGTTGAACACAATGCCCAAGGACGGCGGCGCCAGGCTTGGAAATATATGCTGCTATGCGACCAACGGTTCCACTATTTCCCACTGCAAGAATTACGGGAAACTGGTTTCCACGCGTTCGGGATTCGCCGGTGGAATCATCTCGCTGCCCGGAGTGGGGACCTACGAGGACAATGAGAATTACGGCGAGATCATTACGGACAGCGACAACAGGGGCGTCCTTTTCGGCTATGTGACTCTGGCCGCGGCCTGGAAGGGAGGGAAGGCATCCGGGACGGTCGGCCGCTACAACGATGGCCGGACGCTCTATGACTACTACAACGAGCCGGACAAGCTCAAATATCTGGGGAACGACGTTTCTTCCGGCCAGGCGACTTTCACCGACGTGGAGATCGACATCGAGATGACACCGGATCCGGAACTGGAGACGTCGGCGTCTTTCAGGATTCTTTTCATCGGGAACAGTTTTACCAAAGATGCCGTTGAACATCTTCCAGGGATTGTGGCCGCAGCGGGGCTGAATGATATCCAGATGGTCCATATGTATTACCCAGGACGGACGGTTCCCGAGTTCAATTCCAAATGGGCTACCGCCACCGATTATGACTGCTATGTCTGCAATCCAGGGAAGAGCAGTTGGCGGAGCCTGAGCGGCAAGACCCTCTTCCGGGTTGCCACGCTCGGGAAGTGGGATGTCGTGACGATCCAGGAGCATACGGGCCGGAAACTTGCCTGGGGCTGGACCCCTGAAGAAAAATCGGCCGTCCAGGGCCTTGTGGACAAGATTAAGTCCGTGCAAGAAGGAGAGAGCCCGAAGTTCTACTATGTCCTTTCGCAGGCCTATCACGATCTCGACAAGGCGGAGAATGTCGCGAAACCTTTCTCCAACACGGATGAAATGTGGACGGTCATCTCGGCCCATGCCGGGAAAGCGATGGAAGAATGTACGTTCGACGGAATCATCTCAACCGGCGCCATGCTGCAGAACCTACGCACCTCCAGCCTTAACAATGCTGACGCCCTTACGCGGGACGGCTATCATATGGACTATGGCATCGCCCGTTACGGCGCGGCCTGCACGGTCTTCGAAACCGCTATCGGTCCTTACAACGGTAACGTAAAACTGGACGGAAACACCTACCGCACCAGCGGCGACTCCCAAGGCACGACCGCCATCACCGACGCGCGCGCCCCCATCGCCCTCCAGGCCGCCCGTAACGCTATTTCCAAGCCCTACGAGGCAACGGATATGAGCGCATCTCAGTAAAGGAACCCCAGCATCCAAAGCGGAAGTTTACGCCCCCTCGGTACTTCAATGCCGTCGGCAAAGACGTATGCGTCATCAATATTGGCAATTTGGCTGAATCCTTTGTCAGGTCCACCAATCTCCAGCGTGAACCTGGCATTAACCTTAAAGTCTCCCTTGTCTTTCCCATACTCGACCGTGTTGTCTTTTGAGAGCATACAAATGGCAAACGACTCCCGTATGGTCCCAATTTCGGGAATCCCTGAACACAATGCATAGATCATATTGGGGTTTTCCAGATAAAGTTTGTCCGGCTTTGCCAGTTTTGCATAATTCTTTGCTCCGGAAAACAACAGATTCAGTATTTTTGCCCGTCCCAGATGATGAAGATACAGCACGACGGTCTCCCTGTTCGCTTCTACACTTCTTGACAGTTTGCTTGCATCCAGTTCAAAAGGGACCTCGTCAGAAATAATGCTGACCAACTTTTTTAATTTTCTTACGCCGGCGATATCGACAAGATTCAGTTCGGGCAATTCTACTTCAATCGTATAATTGATCACCTGCTCTATTTTGTTATAATAGGATACGGCACCTTCGACATAAAAAGGATAGTATCCATATTGCAGATAGTCATTGAAGAATTCCAGGGGGTGGCATTTTGCCGTGACCTCATCTGCGAGGGCCGTCGGATTGGACAGAATATCTTCCAGTCTCCAATCAGGGGAATCGAGCTTTTTATAAAAGGCCAGGTATTCCCTGAACGACAGTCCCTGAATCGTATATCTTACACACCTGCGGGAGAGATCGGCATCCGCATTCAATATTTTCAATAGCGATGAGCCGCTGATGACGATCCGCATGTTCTTATAAAGATCGTTCAACTCTTTTATTTCCCGGCTCCACTGTTGTCCATACTTGTGAATTTCGTCCAGGAAGATGGCTTCTCCCCCGATTAAACTGAATTTTTCGACAAGTTCAGTGATCGTATGTGTAGTAAAGTATACAGAGTCCAGAGAGCAATAGAGTACTTTCTTTGAATGGAGTGGATAATTCTTGCGGATATACTGCCTGATAAGGGTTGACTTCCCCACACCCTTTGCGCCTTGTATTGCAATCAGCCTTTCATTCCAATCAATTGTATTGATGGAATTGCGGATAAACTTCATCGGTGTCTGAAGCAGATACTGATCACTCTTTGCAAATAATGATTCCATTGGTCATATCTTTTTTGCAAAGTTAATTAATTTGTCGGTTCTAACCAACATTTTTTTCAAAAAATGCCGGTTTGGAAATGCAGATTAATGCAAATATTCCCTCAACGAGAGCGCGAATCCGCCGCTGCGGGCCATGCGTATCGGGATTTCCGTCTCTGAAGTGACCTCCAGGCGGGTAATGACATAGGCCTGCGGGTTGGTTTCGTAGTCGGCCTCCGGGGCGTCGGCATAGAGCGTCGCTTCGTAGGTGAGGCCGGGTTTCAGGAAGTCGAGTTTGAGGGTGGTCTCATAAGCGTTCTCACCGCTGACTCCGCCCACGTACCAGACGTCGCGGCCGGCTCCGGCAAATTCTTTGGCACTACCGGAAAGGGAAGAAAGTTTCGGATGACGGGCCGTGATGATGTATTCACCCGGCTCGGCTTCCAGGTACAGGCTCTTGTCCCAATCTGCCGCAACATCCTTGATAAACTGGAAGGCATCCGGAAAGCGGGCGTAGTTTTCCGGCAGGTCTGCCGCCATCTGGAGCGGGGAGTAGAAGGTGACGTACAGGCCGAGCTGGTTGCAGAGGGTATGACGCATCTTGCCCTCCTTGCCCGGTGCAGTGACCGACATATCCTGCTTGAATATTCCTGGCGTGTAGTCCATCGGGCCGCCCTGGCCGCGGGTAAAAGGCAGGATGCAGGTGTGTCCCGGGTTGATTTTGGCCTTGTATTCGTTGCCCATGGCGCTCTCGTTGCCGATAAGGTTCGGCCAGGTGCGGCAAAGACCCGTAGGGCGCACGGCTTCGTGGGCGTTCACCATAATGTGATGCTCTGCAGCCTTCTTGATGCAGTAGAGATAATGGTTGACGATGCTCTGGCTGTAGTGGTGCTCTCCGTAGGGGATGATCCTTCCCACATAGCCGCTTTTCACGGCATCGTAGCCATACCTGTTCATCAGCGAGTAGGCCTCTTCCAGGTGACGCTCGTAATTAACTGTCGATGAGGAGGTCTCGTGGTGCATCACCAGCCTGATGCCCTTTGAATGGGCATAAGCGTTGAGTCCCGGGAGGTCGAAGTCCGGATAAGGGGTCACGAAGTCGAAGACGTCGTATTTCTGCTTGTTGTACCAGTCTTCCCAGCCTTCGTTCCAGCCTTCTATCAGAAGTGCGTCAAAGCCGTTCTCCGCCGCAAAATCTATGTAGCGGCGGACATTTTCATTGTTCGCGCCGTGATTGCCGTGGGGCCTGACCGCGGAATAGTCGGTCACACCGAGTTGAACGGAAGGAAGCTCGTCGGTGTACGACCACTGGCTCTTCCCCGTAATCATCTCCCACCAGACGCCCATATATTTTACGGGATGGATCCAGCTCACATCCTCAAGGGCGCAGGGCTCGTTGAGGTTGAGGATAAGGCGGGAGGCGAGCACCTCGGTCGCGCTTTTGCAGACCTGCACCGTCCGCCAGGGCGTCCGGCAAGGTGCCTGGAGCCGTCCTTTCACCCCTTGTGCATCCGGCGTAAGCCAGGTGCGGAAGGTCATCTTCCGGGGGTCCAGGTCGAGGTTCATAGTGGGATAATCTACCACTTCAGCCTCGTGAAGATTGACATAGAGGCCGTCATCGGTTTTCATCTGCAGGGCTGTCTGCACGGCCCCGGGGCCGAGGAAAACCTGACCGGCCCTGTGCAGGAGCCGGCTCTTCTCATTGAGGGAAGGAATCTCGCTGAGGCGGCTCCTGGTGTAATTGTACTCCTGAGAGTCGTAGTCTCCGCTAATCCACCATGCGGTGTGGTTGCCGGCAAGGGCGAACTGCGTCCATTCTTCCTTAATACGGAAGTAGGTGAGGGTGTTCTTCTGCGGAAATTCGTACCGGAAGCCGAGCCCGTCGTCATAGAGCCGGAAGCGGATGTCCATCGCCGTGCTGTCGGCCTGCATCAGGTGCACCAGCAGTTCGTTGCAGTGATTCCGGATGCTGTCCTCTTCACCGAGGACCGGAGTCCAGGTCTCATCGATAGCACCGGCCTCTGAGCCTGTGCGGCTGAATCCGTGGCGGAGGTCCTTCCCGTCCGTCAGTTCAAACCCGAGCCCGGAAGGCAGGATGACGTCTTTCCCGTCAAAGGTTAGCTGATACACCGGTTCTCCCTTGGCGGAAAGGCCGAAACTCAGTTCCAATCTCCCGTCCGGGCTTTGCAGCAGATCGGAAACGTCCCCGATCCGGGAAGGACCGGGGACGCAGGCCGCCATCAGAAAAATGGAGAGGATATAAAGTTTTCTCACAGTTTACTCGTTCAGGATGGCACGGATTGGATGGCCGTCGTAAATCCACCCCATATTGTTTACATAGTTGTCACCATTATCTACTCGCATATGCACGGCCCTATTCCAGTAATTGTTACTGCCGGGAGAGTAGATAATGTTGCCGTAATCGGTGGTTGAAGTCCAATAACGTCCCTTATTTGCGTCATTAATCAGCGCCCCTACTCCTTGATCATTTCCCTGCGTGTACGGGCAGCGGTACAAGGCCAAGGTAGCGCCATTAGCCTCGATGACGACAACTCCAAACTCACTGGACTTATATCCCGCCGAGTTGGTGTATGTCCCCGGCGCGTAGTCTGTGATAGTGACCTTGTTTTCGGTGTCAATTTCGGGAGTCAGACTATATTTGGCGTCTCTGAGAATATTGCAGGCAATGTCATTGGAAGGAAGTCTCCACTCGCTGCCCCATTTTACGCGGGCGGCATCGTATTTTGTGCCGCCGATATCATAGAAAGTACCGGGACCGGACTGCAGGCCTTTACCGCCAGCATAGTGCACCTCGATGAAAGGCTTTACGCCTTCGGCCGCGCAGACATATTTGTAGCCGCGGCCGGAGTCGTAAGCACCGTTCTTGAACCATCTCCACTGTTCCTTATTGAAGGAAGTCTTGGGCTCGGTCTCCGCCCAGGAGAAGAGAGCGCCTTTGATGGCCTCATCAGAGGTGGGATCATCTCCTCCGAGGTTGAAAGGGGCCCAGGAACCAAGAGGGTATGTGACGTTGTCGTAGGTGACACTGCCAAGTCTGATGGCTTCACTTGGGAGCGGCCTGGCCATCAGGGTAAGACCACTCATATCGTAGGTTCCGCAGCAGCCACCGTTGGCAGAGAGGTTGGCCGAAGTCACTTTCCCCTGGGATTCCTTCTTGTCAAGGGACATAATGGTGACGATGAGACCTGCCAGACGGTTGTCGGATGAATGCATGCAGTCGATGGCGGGCACGGCAATGTATGCCGCTTTGCCGGCTGTCGAGACCGAAGAAAGCGTAATCATCTTCACTGCATCTTTTTCCGTTGAGGATGTGGTGCCTTTTTCTTTGCCAGTCGCGGATACGCTCCAGCCTCCGTTGTAGGTGGTGCCGGTGTTGAACTCGATGAACTTGATGCCTTCGGGAAGAATAATGCGCATCACGTAGGTAAGCCTTTTGTCTCCCGCGAAATTGAAGGCAGGCTTTGATCCGGTAGCTGTGGCTACGGAGTAATCATATTTCCCGATGTTCGAAATGGTGCCGTCCTGGCCATCGTATGAGCAGATGAATGCGCCGTTTTCGATGGTGACGTTGCCGCTGACAGCGACCCAGGTCGTGTTGTCATTGGCTTCGACTGCTCCTTTGGATGTAAAGGTGACATTGGCGCCTCCAGAGGATGCAGTGAAGGTGACTTCAGTGATGGTCTCGCCATTGATCTCGAGGGCCTTGAAGCTGTCGCCGCTTTCCCAGGTTCCGTTTATGTCGCTGATTGGCTCCACTTCGGAGTATTCATCACTGTAAGCTGCTTTGGTACCGACAAAAGCGCCGGGAGCGATGGCGGTCGCAGTAATTGCATAGCCGTCTTCAGTAATCAAAGGATTGCTTTCAACAATCTCTTTTGCGCAGGCGGAGAGAAGAAGCGCTCCAATCCCTGCAAGGATAATTCTGAGTTTCATAGGGCAGTCCTCCGTTTATTCGTCCCAGTTCATCGGGCCCTCGTCGGAGAAACCGGCGGGAGCTTCGTTGTTGGTGGTGATTTCGGAAGCAGGGCCGGGTTCGGGACCGGGGCCGGGCTGCTCACCGCCATTGTCTTTAGGCTTGCAGGCGCCTGCCATCGCAATGACGGCCGCCGCAGTCAGGAAAAGTAGAAATTTTCTTTTCATAGTGCAAAAGGGTTATAATATGTGATAGTCTCTTGTCAGTGTGTTCTCAGTGTAAGTGGCTTCCCATCCTCCGGGGAGGGTGTGTTTCGCGATAATCTTCCAGCCGGAGAGGGACTCCGGGCTTCCTCCGGGCGCGTCCACGACCCACCAGGAGTAGGACTTGGCATTGGGGCCTGTCCCGTACGGGGAGCCGAGGTCTTTGACGATCTTGGCCGCGGCGCATTTGTCCACGATGGATTCGGTCAGACGCGTCATCAGCGTCTGCGAGCCGTTATGCTCGAAGGTAAGGCTCCACGTCAGTTCGGAGTTATTATTGATTCTCGGATCGTCGCCGTCCCATACTCTGACGAGGAACTTTCCACGGTATGCGCTGTCCCAGGCGTAGCCGCCATAGCTGTCGTTGCCGCTATAGACCCGCATCTGGAATCCCTTGTCTTTGCCGGTGGTCTTATTGAATTCGGAGACAAGTTCTGCACCCTCGAAGGTATAGACGCCGTAGCCGGCGGGAGAGCCGTTGGGCGAGATGTCTCCGAGCCACCACATTCCGCAGAGCGACTGGATGTTGTGCTCCACGAGCGTCCGTCCTCCGGCGGCCCTGTTGCCGGTCATGGCGTAATTGGTGAGGTTGTGGATGTGGCCGGAGAATATGTGGACTTCGTTGAATCCGTAAAGCAACCCCTTGATACCCTCCCCGTTTCCGGGAGCATTATACAACGGCGAATGT
>CADAXR010000086.1 GCA_902791945.1 uncultured Bacteroidia bacterium | reverse complement strand
CCTACGGAGAAGGCGAGGTACTCGTCTCCGTGTCCGCTGTTCAATCAGCGGTTTCCGGCGATGTGACCCTCCACTATCCCGGCGCCCCGGATCTCAGCGTGACGATAGCCCGCGAGATTACCCGCGCGATTGTCCCGGAATGGACGAGCAAGACCTACGACTACAACGAACTCTCATCCGGCACCCTCCCGTTCACCGTCGTGAACGGATCGTCGAGCTATCAGGCCGGTGTCCGCATCGAAAACGATCCGGACTGGATCGGCGCCTGGATCAATGGCAGTAGGGTGGCATTCTCGATTGCTGAAAACAACAGCGGTGCCTCCCGCACCGCCAAGTTGATCCTCAGCTACACCTCCAGCATGGGCGAGGCCTATCCGCCCGCCCCGGAGGTCGCCGTGACCATAACCCAGACCTACGCCGCCCCGTCGATTTCCCTTGGGTCCACCGCCGGAGAGACCGACTTCCAGGAGAAGAACAATATCACGGTGCCCATCACTGTGCAGAACCCCCGGAATAATGCCACGTTCGTCACAGAGACAGAGGATGACTGGCTCAGCTGCGGGGTTAGCGGAAATCAGCTTACCATCTCCGTGGATCAGAACTACGGGACCGAGCCGCGCAGTTCGACCATTCGCGTCATCTATCAACATTATTACGGCGCCTTCGAAGCCGTCTCCGCGACTTACACCCTGACCCAGAGGGGAATCCAGCCCGTCATCACTCTCGATCCGGAGGAGATGACAATCGATTTCCACGAGAGGAGCAAATGGGCGACGGGAGAATTTATCAGCTTCTGCTACAACGTCGAGTACGGAAGCGGAGATCTGTCATTCACTTCGGATGTGAATTGGATAACTTATCCCGACTCCTTCTGGGACAACGACCATAACAGCTATGCATGCGCTTTCTCCGTTCTCAGCAATGACACCATGGAGACCCGCACCGGCCATATAACTGTCACCGCCGGCCCGACCTCAAAGGTCTTCACTCTCCATCAGACCGGCGTCCAGTCCGGAATAATCCTCTATGAGGACGAGCAGACCTACAACACTCTCGGCCAGGGAGGATACATCAAGTTCCGTTTCGCCCCCGGATTCCAGGTGGTGACACCATACTATGATATTCAGTGTACCAGCAACGTCGACTGGCTCAGGCCCAGCGGCGTCAGCGGACAGTACGGCGAATGGTTCAGTTACGGTTTCAATGTCGATGAGAACAACTCCGGCGCCGATCGAGAAGGCATCCTTACCTTCTCCATCGACGGCCAGACATCGTATCTCAAAGTCATCCAGACCTACACTGCTCCCGAGATTGTCTTCAACGATCCGACGAGTACGCTGGGCTACCAGGCCGGCAGCACCTGGATTGACTGCACCATCAGGTGGCCCCGGTTCTATCAGGAATTCACCTACGAGACCGATGTGGACTGGCTGACCATTGAGGGCGGCACCTACGGCATTACGGTCCAATATGCTGAAAACAAGACCAATATAATCCGTAGCGCGACCATAACGGCCCACTACATGGAGTTCTCCAAGAGCATCACCGTGACCCAGGGCATCAGGGAGTATTTCGACCTGGTCCTGACCGACATGGACAACTCCTCGGTGCAGTATCACATCAACTGGGCCTCCTGCAACGTCGGCGCGACCAACGGCAACCTGTGCGGCAACTACTACACCTGGTCGCAGGCGCAATCCAATCTCCCATCCGGTTCACGTCTCCCGACCCTCGACGAGTGGAACGACTTCCAGCACGCCTTCACCTGGACGGAGACCTCCATCGGTGGCATCAACGGCTTCCTCGGCACGCCTATCGGAGAAGCCAACGCATGGATCGACCTCTACTTCATCCCCGCCAGCGGCCGCTACAACAACACCAGCACCACGAGCCTGTCGTATAATAACTACGCCTACTACTGGAGTAGCACGCCTTACCAGAACACCACCTCCGCCTACTGGGGCGCCTACTTCTACTACTATAACGATCAGTACGGCGTCATCGCCTCCCGCGGCGAAATGACCGCCACCTTCCGCATCCCCGTCAGGGTTGTGAAATAAGCGACACTATTATGAAAGCCTGGAGATACCTTATACTCACAGCGATAGCCGCGGTGGCGGTGGTCGGTTGTAAAAAAGAGCAGAATGGCGACAAGCCCGAGCCGGGCCCCGGGCCGGTTGTCGAGGACATCTCCGGCAGCTGGGCGCTGGCTGGCGAAGACTACCGCGTCCTGGAAATCCTTGAGATTGAAAGAGAGGGGAGCGAGAGATGGTTCTCCATCTTAGTCCCTGCTGCCGGATGCTATTTCTACCAGGATGGGATATACGGCAGTATAGAAGGGGAACTGACAGAAAGTGGTACTGTGGGCGAGAAGCCGTGGTCCCTCTCCGGGAAGACACTGACCTTTGGGGGGAAAGCATATAAGAAGGTCACCCGTATTTTAGGCGAGACCTATTCCTCCATCACGACGACCCTCGAGGATAACAGCATCACCGTCGGGTCCGAAGAGCATGTAGTTCATATTCCATATACAATCTCACCGACCGTCCCGTGGGGCGAACTCACGGCGACAAAGGGCAGCGCCTCTTTCTTGGGCGATGTGGCCTACGGAGAAGGCGAGGTGCTTGTCTTTGTGTCCGCCGTTCAGTCAGCGGTTTCCGGCGATGTGACCCTTCACTATTCAGGGGCCAAGGATCTCACGGTTACCATCCGCCGCGAGATCACCCGCGCGATTGTTCCGGAGTGGACGGAGAAGACATTCGACTACATGCAGCGCGGCCGCGACGTTCTTTCGAGCGCCATAAGCCTGCCGTTCACTATCCTTAACCCGTCGTCGGCTTACAGGGCCGGCGTTCGCATTGAAAACAACCCGGAATGGATCAGCGCCTTTATCGACATCGATAATTGCCGCATCGTCATCGACGAAAACAACAGCGGCGCCTCCCGCACCGCGAAGTTGCTTCTCATGTATTATTCAGAGAGCGGCAGTGATGAATACCCGCCGGCCCCGGAGGTCCCCGTGACCATAACCCAGACCTTCGACGCCCCGGAGATTACCTTCGAGTCCGCCACCGGCGAGACCGATTTCCGGGCGAAGGAAGAAATCGCCGTGCCCCTGACGGTGAAGAACCCCCGGAACTATTGTGAGATCTCCGCCGAGACCGAAGCCGACTGGCTCGGCTGCTCGGCCAATACGGAGTGTCTTTACATATACGTGACAGAAAACCAGGAGAATGAGGCACGCACCGCGACCATTACGCTGCGTTACCATTCGTGGGAAGAAACCTTCGAGGACGCCGTCACGACCTACACCCTGACCCAGAGGGGAGTAGAGCCAGTCGTCATCCTTGTTGAGGATGAAGTCACTTCGGATTATCACGGGAAGAGCGAGCACGATTTCCGCTTCTATTACAACATCCTCAACGGCACCGGCAATGAGACTTTCACCGACGACGCGGAGTGGATACGGTATCCCAACAGGGGCGGCTGGGACAATGACAGAAACTGCTGGTGGGGTTGGATTCAGCTTGATGCCAACCACACGACCGAGACGCGCACGGGCCATGTCACAATCACTGACGTCAATTCCTCGGCGGTTCTCACCGTCATCCAGACCGGCGTCCAGTCGGCAATCGCCATGGACTCTGAGATGACCTTCAACTACAGTATAAACTACTTCGATGTGAATTATGAGATCCTTGATCCTTCTCTCAACGAGGGGGATATGGTGGCCGTGAGCAGCGCCGAGTGGCTGGTCCCGAAGTGGAGGAATGACGTCCGCCACGCATACTACTGTGAAATCGGGTACAACAACTCTGGTGCGACCCGCGAAGCTACCCTTACCCTTTCCATTGGCACTGAATCATCCACGATAAGGATCATTCAGACGTACGCGGCTCCCTATATACACGTCGAGCCGGAATCCCTGTTCGCTGGCTACGAGCCCGAAAGTATCTGGATGAAATGTTACGCCGCGAATGAGCGTCACAACGAGGAATTAACCTACGAGTGTGACGCTGACTGGGTTACGTTCACCCCCGATAGCCAGGGGACAACGGTTATCGTCACGGAGAACAAGACCAACCTTGCCCGCACCGCAACCATCACCATCTGCTATATGGACGTCACAAAGACCGTCCCCATTACCCAGGGCATCCGCGACTATTTCGACCTGGTGCTGACAAAGCAGGATGATCCGGGCAGAGGGACGCAGTATCACATCAACTGGGCCTCCTGTAACGTCGGCGCAACTAACGGCGACAAGATCGGTAATTACTACAACTTGTCACAGGCGCAGTCCAATGTCCCTCCCGGCACACGACTCCCTACTAACGTCGAGTGGAACGACTTCCAGCACGCCTTCAGATGGACTAAGACGACCGTCGGCGGCGTCGTTGGTTACGTCGCCACGGCCAGAGAAGAATCCAACGCCTGGATCGATTTGTACTTCATCCCCGCCTCCGGCTACTACCCGGTCGGCTACTCGGGCCTGTATTACTCCGACCACGCTTTTTACTGGAGCAGCACCCCGGAACCGAACATGCCCAACTACAACTGGGTTGCCTGGTTCTACTACAACGCCGAGCAGGGCGGCACCGCCGACACCCGCGAACCCTTCTCCGTCTCCGACCGCTTCCCCGTCAGGGTGGTGAAATAGGCGCCCTTGTCATTCCGAGCCGAAGGCGAAGGAATCTTATTAGCAACACTTGACCCGGGGGGGAATCCTTCGGGTCAAGTGTTGCTAATGGGGATTTTTTTATTTGCAAATAATATTTTTTTATTACATTTGCGTCAAATACGATATATTATGCATAAAATATATTTTGAAGAAAAGGGAGAAGAACTCCTCAAGAAGTTGGGGATCCCCAAAACTGTATTCGCTCAAAAAATGGGGATCAAGAAGCAGAATGTGAAAGTGCTGTTTAAAAGTAAAAATCTTGAGACAATCCGCCGTGCTGCTGAAGTCATGGGTGTTCCGTTTGAATTTCTAATAGGTTACACGGAAGAACCATCCAAGGAATATCTCGAATCTTTGCCGATAATTTCGGAATCATTGGCGCCTGCTATTGGGTGGGCCAAGAGGCTACGCAGTAAAGAAATCGCTAAAGCAATGCTTGAAAAAGGCTTCGATGACGTCACAATAATGAATCTAACCGGTCTAACTGAAGATGAAGTCGCGGCATTAAAAGACTAAACCCGTATGTTTGATTGCTCAGGGACACACGGGACTTCAACTGCAAAGGTACAAATTATTTCTCCTTTTGCAATAGGATTCAAGGTTTATTAAAGGTGAATTATCAGGAATATTCGGAAGCCTTTTCCTCAGCACGGCTTAACAAGTATCTTAAGGCGTGTGGAGAGAATCCCTATGCCGCCCTGACTCTTTATCGTCACAATATCAAACTATGTCAGAAATTTTACGGAATCCTCAACATTTTTGAAGTAGTACTCCGAAACGCCATTAACAGACATTTTATAGCGTACTTCTCGAATCCCGAATGGATCAAATATCAACTTTTAGGAATGCTGGAGAATTCTCCACAACGTCCTTCCATAGAAAAGACTATTAATCAACTTGAACTATCCGGGAAGTACACCAATGACCGTGTAGTGTCATCCTTGACCTTTGGCTTCTGGACGCATCTCTTTTCCAGGCGACCATTTGCTCTTGGCGGGCAATCATTATTGCAGGTGTTTCCTTTGAGAACAAAAGGGCTGGGACAGAGAGCCGTCTACAACGAACTTCAGTCTATCAAAGAGTTTCGGAATCGGATAGCACATCACGAAGCGATATGTTTTGATAAAACCGGGATGAAAAATACAGCATACGCAAGAGAAAGCTATAGACTAATTCAAAAATACATACACTTCCTTGGCTACCAGGAGAACCATCTCCTTTTTGGCCTTGACATTTTTCCTGACGCTATCCTTCAAAAAATCGACACACTATAATATCCTAAACGTTATGGAGACCTGGATAGACAAATACGCCAAGATTGACTACGCCCGCGAGAAGGGCTGGATGCAGCCGTTATTGCAAAATGCACCGGCCTCACTGCCGAGGAGGTCGATGTTCTAAAGAAATCTCTTTCCGCAGAGTGTTAAAAACTCTGTTCAAAATTTTTTAAATTAAATTTAAAACACTCCTTGTTTTTCCGCGGCAAAAAGGGTAATTTTGCGGCTTGGAAGTGGTGTATTATGCGCGCGAAGGACGATTTCGCCCGCCTCTCCACCCCCTTGAAATGGTTAGTAACTTTTAAATCAATACTTTATGCACAAACTGAAAGAGCTCTATAGCTCACCCGCATCAGAATTCCTCGTGGTACGATTCGAGGAGAATATTATGAGCCCCGGCGGCGCTGGCGGTAATGATGAAATTATCGACGATGGTGATTATTAATATGTCCGAGACTATGAAAAAAAGCATTATAACCCTTTGCGCCACTACAGTTGCCGCATTGTTTTTGGCAGGATGCCAGAAAGAAAAAAATGTAGAACCTGTTTTCGAAGGCCCCACTCACACCCTGACCTTCACGGCAGAAAAGATCATTGATTCCAAGACAGCCATCGCCTCTGAGGAGAACGGCGTAGTTTCCTACAAGTGGCTCTCTTCTGACCAGAGTAGGATGCATATCTTAGAATACTATACTGTTGTAAAAGACGGGAAGACAGAATACAAGTACAATGCTGGCACTATCGAAAGTATGGTTTTGACTAATGGAGACAAAACTGCGACTTTCGAGGTTTCTTTTGAGGGAGATGTTCCTTCCGGTGAAATTATATATAAAGCATGTTACGCTAAAAGTATTTCTTCGAAAGGCGGCAATCCTCTTATCCCTGCAACGCAGAGCCCGTTGCCGAGTTCTTTTGATCCTGATGCAGATGTTCTTGTTGCGGAAATTTCAAATGGACGTGCTGAGAATACGTCTTATAAGTTTGAAATGACAAGAGTTGTCTCTGTCAATAAGATGACACTCAAGGGATTGACTGCAGGAGAAACCATTAGTTCTGTTACGTTCGAGTCTGATAAGTACCATTCTGCTTATTATGATCTTGTTCAAGAAGCATACAATAGTACAGGGAAAAAGTTAACATTCACATTCCAAGAGAATAATACAGTCCCCTCCAATGGTGAATTCCCTGTGTATTTCACCACGGCTCCTGTAACGGATGCTACGTTTATTGTAAAGGTGACTACCAATGCTGCGATTTACGAAAAGACAGCTGCAAATACTATTTCTTTTGCGGCTGGTTCAGTGCGCCGTTTTGGAGTGAACTTATCTCGGACTCCGATTTCTGCGGGAAAGGTCTATACTCTTGTTGAGAGCCAGTCCGATTTGTCCGAAGGGGCTAATTATTTATTAGTTGGCCTTAGCAGTAATAGTTCAACATTCTATGCGTTGGGTGAACAAAAGTCAAACAACAGAGCTGGTGTGGCGGTCGTTGAAGATGATGGTCAAATAACTGTTGACAATACGATAGAAGTGTGCCCGATAGTTATAGAGTCAAGTGGCAGTTATTATACATTACAAGATGTTTCAACGAATCAGTATCTCTATACAAGTTCTACGGGTAACAATCGATTATGGAGTAAAGATTCTGTAGATGATTATGCTAAATGGAATATTAGCATATTAAATGGAGTTGCTTCAATTTCAAATGTCGGGAATACTAGTAGAGGGATTCTTTGCTTCAATCCAACTTGGCAGAATAATACAGACTCAAACCCTCTTTTTGCTGGATATGGTAGCGCTCCTCAAAATGGAACAAGTGAACTT
>CADAXR010000085.1:7915-12298 GCA_902791945.1 uncultured Bacteroidia bacterium | reverse complement strand
CCAGCAGGTGGTCCACTCCATGAACATGCCGGCCGGCAACCGCGGTTACCAGACGGTGTTCTGGAACATCGGCTACTTCGACAAGCCCTACTTCGAGGGTGTCTTCGGGGACTTCGTCTTCCCGGACGGCAGCAAACCCAAGTGGGAGACCCTCGACTGGCTCCAGCGGCATTTCATGAACTGGTTCAACGAGGAACGCAACCACTACATCCTGACCTTCCCGGTGGAGACCATGGCCCTGCTGACCGACGGCGGCGACGATTTCGCCGACAAGGACTACGCGGACTTCACCGCGGAGATGTGGGCCAAGGGCCACAGCTTCTTCTGCTACCTGTCCAACAGCCCGGACTCCCTGTCCAGCTGCTGCCGCCTGCGCAACGAGATCCAGAAGGACGACGGCCACAACCACACCACGCACCAGTACTCCATGGGTACGGCCTCCGTGGCCACGGGCTCCAAGTCCGTGATGACCATCAACCTGAACCGCCTGATCCAGGACGCCGTCCGCCGCTACTTCCTGGAGCGCCGCGGCGTGAACCTCGAGGCCGGCAAGCCCCTCAATCCCGTTTCCCACTTCTACGACAAGGAGGACCTCTACAACAACTACATCGACAAGGACATCCGCGAGATGACCGAGCGGGTGCACAAGTACCAGATCGCCTTCAACGAAATCATCAAGGACTTCCTCAAGGCCGAAATGCTCGACGTCTACAAGGCCGGCTTCATCGACATGAAGCGCCAGTACCTCACCATCGGCGTCAACGGCATGACCGACGCGGCCGAGTTCCTCGGTCTCACGATCTCCCCCAACGAGGAGTACAAGGAGTTCGTCAACGGCCTCCTCGAGACCATCAACGTGGCCAACAGGAAGGACAAGACCCGCGAGGCGATGTTCAACACCGAGTTCGTGCCCGGCGAAAACCTCTCCGGCAAGAACTACAAGTGGGACCGCAACGACGGCTACTTCGTCTCCCCGAAGCACGGCATGTACAGCTCCTACTTCTACAATCCGGAGGACGACAGCCTCTCGATCATCGACAAGTTCAAACTCCACGGCGAAGACTACGTCAAGTACCTTGACGGCGGTTCGGCCCTCCACATGAACATAGCGGAGCACCTGACCAAAGAGCAGTACCGCGAACTCCTCAAGGTCGCTGCCCACTACGGCACCAACTACTTCACCTTCAACTGCCGCAACACAGTCTGCAACGACTGCGGCTACATCTCGAAGGACACCCTCGAAGTCTGCCCCAAGTGCGGAAGCCACAACCTTGACTATCTGACCCGTGTCATCGGTTACCTCAAGCGTATCTCTTCCTTCAGCGAGATGCGTCAGGAAGAAGCGGCCCACAGGTACTACAACCATGATTAAGTTTGTTCCCGCGATGACCTCCGTAGTGCTGGAGGAAATTCCCGGAATGCTTACCCTGGCAGTTGACATCTCCAACTGCCGGGGTAATTGCATAGGATGCCACTCTCCTTTTCTCAAGGAGGACATCGGCGAGGAACTCACCCCGGAGAGGATCGACGCCCTTTTCGCCGACAATTTCGGCGTGGGGTGCTTCCTCTTCCTCGGGGAGGGAAGGGATCCGGAAAGGCTCCTGGAGCTCGCGGCCCATGTGAAGAAGGCCCACGGAGTCAAGGTTGCCCTATATTCCGGGCGGAATGAGGTGGAGGAAAGTTTCTGGGGAGTGTTCGATTACATCAAGGTCGGGCCTTACATCCCCGAGAGGGGCCCGCTCAATTCGCGCACGACGAACCAGCGGCTTTACGCCGTGACGCCGGAGGGCAGGGAAGACATCACTTCCCGCTTCTGGCACAGGGGGATAGATCCTCTTACTTAGAAATCAGTTCGACCTCGTAGAGACGCGGCCAGCGCTTGCCAGTAAGAAAAATCCGGCCGTCGCGGGCCGCGATTCCGTTGAGTACGTCAGTGTTCGGGCTGCGGAGGCTCTTCGGAAGGAGGCCGCTGCAGTCGATCTTCGCTTCGACGACTCCGCTGGAAGGGTTGATGACGACAATGAGATCCGTCGTGTAGACATTGGCCCAGATCCGGCCGTCGATCCATTCAAGCTCGTTGAGATAACGTACGGGAGCGCCGTCCAGGGTCACCTGGATGGTCTTTTCCGTCTTGAGGGAGGAGTCGAGGAAATAGATTTTAGACGAACCGTCGGAGGCTATCAGCCTCTTGCCGTCGGTCGTGAGTCCCCAGCCCTGCCGGCGGTAGCCGACGGTGGAGAGATACTTGAGGCTTGAAGCGTCGTAGCGGAAGACGACTTTTTCGTTCCAGGTAAGGATATAGAGCACGTCGCCGAGGATAATCGATCCTTCGGCGAAGTATTTCCTGTCGAAACTCATCTTGGTGAGGGCCTTTCCGGTTTCGAGGTCGACGGTACGGAAGGTCGAGTTGCCGTATTCGCCGGTCGACTCGTAGAGCTTGCCTCCGTGGAAGAAAAGGCCTTGAGTGTAGGATGAGGTGTCGTGGGGGTACTCCTTGACTACCTTGACCTTGTACTCCTTGACCCTTCCGCTTCCGCAGGCGGGGAGCAGGAAGAGCAGCGCTATTGCTATGAGGCCGCGGAGTCTCACTGGGCGGAGTGTCTTTCGATTGCCGCCTCGATGAAGCCCTTGAAAATAGGCTGGGGGACCTCCGGGGTGCTCTTGAGCTCCGGGTGGAACTGGACGGCAATGAAGAAGGGGTGCGACGGGATCTCGACGATTTCGACGAGGCCGGTGTCGGGGTTCTCGCCGGTCACGATGAGGCCGGCCTTCTCCATGTCGGCGCGGTAGGCGTCGTTGAACTCGTAGCGGTGACGGTGGCGCTCGGAAATCTTGTCGGTGCCATAGAGCCTGTAGGCGAGCGAGCCCTTCTTGAGGAGGCAGTCGTAGGCGCCGAGACGCATCGTGCCGCCCTTGACCGTCGTCGTCTTCTGATCCTCCATGAGGTCGATCACGGGATACGGGGTCTCGGGGTAAAGCTCCGTCGAGGCGGCTTCCTTGAGGCCGAGGACGTCACGGGCGAACTCAACTACCGCCATCTGCATGCCGAGGCAGATGCCGAAGAAGGGAATATTATTTTCACGGGCGTACTTGACGGCGGAAATCTTGCCTTCCAGGCCCCTCTCGCCGAAGCCGGGGGCTACGAGGACGGCGTCCATCTTCCCGAGCAGCTTGGGAGCTGTCTCGGCGGTAATCTGCTCGGCCCTCACGCTGTGGACGTTGACCTTGCACTCGAGGGAGGCGCCGGCGTGGATGAAGGATTCCTGGATGCTCTTGTAGGCGTCCTGGAGCTCGACGTATTTGCCCACAAGGGCGACGTCGACCTCTCTCTTCGGGTGGAAGAGACGGTCGAGGAAGGAGCGGAGCTTCGTCAGGTCCGCCTCCGGGGCGCACTCGAGCCCGAAGTGCTCGACCACCATGCCGTCGAGGTTCTCGCCCTGGAGGTTGAAGGGGACCTCGTAGATGGAACGGGCGTCTATGGACTGGATCACATGCCCTGGCTTTACGTTGCAGAACTGGGCTATCTTGCGCTTCATGTCGGCCGGAAGGTTCTTTTCGGTGCGGCAGACGATGATGTCGGGGGAGACGCCGGACTGCTGGAGCATCCTGACGGAGTGCTGGGTCGGCTTTGTCTTGAGCTCCTTAGCGGCCCTGAGGTAGGGGACCATGGTAAGGTGGATGCTCATGAAATCCTCCTCCGGGAGCTCCCACTGGAGCTGGCGGATGGCCTCCACGAACGGCTGGGACTCCATGTCGCCGACGGTCCCGCCGACTTCGGTGATGACTACGTCGAAGCGGCCGGTCCTTCCGAGAAGGAGCATGCGGCGCTTGATCTCGTCGGTGATGTGAGGGACGATCTGGACTGTCTTGCCGAGGTAGGCGCCTTCGCGCTCCTTGGTGATGACGGTGTTGTAGATCTTGCCGGTCGTGACGTTGTTGGCCTTGGAGGTGTGGATGCCGAGGAAGCGCTCGTAGTGGCCGAGGTCGAGGTCGGTCTCGGCGCCGTCTTCGGTCACATAGCACTCTCCGTGCTCATAGGGGTTGAGCGTGCCGGGGTCTATGTTGATGTAGGGGTCGAACTTCTGGATGGTGACGCGGAGGCCCCTTGCCGCAAGGAGCTTTGCGAGAGAGGCCGCTACGATGCCCTTTCCGAGGGACGAGGCAACGCCTCCTGTTACAAAAACGTATTTTGTGTTTCTCATGGGAGACAAATTTACTCTTTTTTCACTACCTTTGCAAAGAAAAATGCGGGGGTACCCTTTTTTGACAAGGGTTGAGAGAGTCCCACAGAACCTGATGCGGTCCATACCGCCGTAGGGAAGGCATTCAAAGGTCGAAAGATCTCCATCCTCGCATGTAAAGTTTTGCTATGCGAGGTATTTT
>CADAXR010000085.1:0-7909 GCA_902791945.1 uncultured Bacteroidia bacterium | reverse complement strand
GAGAACGGCACGGGCCTCGGATACACCTATCTCCGCATCAGAGGCGTCTCCGGCAGCCAGATCAACGTGACGCTCAACGGCATCCCGCTCAACGACTCGGAGTCGCAGGAGGTGTTCTGGGTCAACATCCCCTCGCTCTCCGGGATGCTTTCCGGAGTGCAGGTCCAGCGCGGCCTCGGCACCTCCGCGAGCGGCACCGGCGCATTCGGCGCGAGCATCAACATGAACACCGCTTTCGTCGGGGCCTCCCCGACGGTGCGCTTCGACCTCTCCTACGGCTCCTGGAACACGCTCACATCGCTTGTGAGCGCTTCCACGGGCATTATGAAGGGTGGCGTCTATCTCTCCGGAGCCTACTCCGAGGACAGGACCGACGGCTACATCAGGGGAGGTTCCGTGACCTGCCGGAGCGCATTCGCCGCCCTCGGGTGGCTCTCCGGCGCCAATTCCCTCAGGCTGACCTACCTCATGGGCAGCCAGAAGAGCGGCATCACCTGGAACGGCATAGACCTCGAGACCTACGCGAAGGACCGCCGGTACAACTCCTCCGGTATGTATCTCGACGAGTTCGGCAACGTCCACTATCATCTTGACTACGACCGTTATACCCAGCATAATCTGCAGCTCAACTACACCCACCAGTTCCCTCGTTCGGTGGCCTGGACGACGACTTTCAATTACACCCGCGGCGACGGCTACGACGAGTACTGGACCGGGGCCGATCCTTCCTACACGAGGCGCTATATGGGCAATGATTTCTATGCGCTCAAATCAGACGTGCGGAGCAGCGGCGAGAAGCTTCTCCTCACCGCCGGCCTCGCCGCCTCGCTCTACCACGGCCGCCATTTCGGCAAGGATTTCTATGACACGGAAATTGGGGATTTCTCCCGTGGGGAAGTCACGGAAATCTACCGCAACCGCACCTTCAAGGGCGACTGGAGCGTCTATGCCAGGGCCGAGTATAGGCCTCTGAAGCAGCTCAATGCGTATCTGGACCTTCAGTACCGCGGAATATACCTCAATATGAAAGGCGTGGACGACGGGGAAGCGAAGGTGGACTACGGCACTCTCTGGCATTTCTTCAATCCGAGGGCCGGTCTTACGGCCGTTTTCGGAGGTCATAAGGTTTACGCCAGCGCCGCCTTCGGCCACAGGGAGCCGGGCCGCGGCGACCTCAAGGAAGTCATCGCCTTCAATAATGCCGGCGGAGAGCCGAAGCAGGAGCTGAAGCCGGAGAAGATGGTCGACGTGGAGATCGGCTACGGCTACGAGTCGGAAAAGTTCAGCGCCGGGGCGAATCTCTATTTCATGGAATACTGGGACATGCTACTCGAGACCGGACGCCTTTCGAAGTCAGGGTATGCCATAAAGAACAACGTGGACAGGGCCTTCAGGCGCGGAATCGAGCTTTCCGCGGCCTGGGCGCCGGCCTCCTGGGTGACCCTGAGGGGCAACCTGACACTTTCTTTAAATAAGGTAAAGCGCTACGAGGATCACGCCACTGACGTTGACGACGAGTACAATTACCTCTCCACCTGGACAGTCTACGAAGGGGGAGTGTGCACTAATACCGACATCCTGCTTTCGCCTTCAGTCATCGGAATGGGCGAAGTCGCGTTCAAGCCTTTCGCGACGCTCTCATGCGAACCCGTGAAGGATCTCGCACTTACTTTTACAGTCAAGGGAGTAGGGAAGCAGTATCTCGACAACACTTCCTCGCCGGACCGACTGGTCCCGGCCTACTATGTCTGCGACCTGTCGCTGACCGACACCATCCCCCTCAAGGCCGGAAGCCTTACCCTCGGCTTCTACGCGGGCAATTTCACCAATCACCTTTATTACACCGGCGGCGGCGCCTGGAAGCTGATGCACCCGACCGACGGCTTCGTGAGCGGCATCTACATCTACCCGCAACCGCCGGTCTCCTTCACCGGGAAGATCTCCTACAACTTCTAGGGTTCACCCCTATATAACTTTTAAGGCCTGCATCACTGCGGGCCTTAAGGTTAGTTAGTAGTGTATTTACCTTGAAAAAGAAGGTTAGTAAAAATATGGTTAGAAATTACAGTTTATGAGTGTAATTATTAAAACTTTTTAACAACTCACGTCGTTTAGTTTTAACAATTGCAAATATAGACAAACTTTTATTACTTCCAAATATATCTTTCAAAATTTTACGGAATTTTTAATGTTTTTTGAAAAAAGGGTCATTTTTGCTTATCTTTGCGGCGAAATTTTCGGAAGGCCTGTCTGTCGCGCCCCGTTTTCGGGGTGAGGAAAGTCCGGACAGGGAAGGGCACCCGGCTGCGGAAAGCGCAGGGAGGAGCAATCTTCCGGAGGCCGTAACAGAAAACGACCGCCACCTCAGGTGGTAAGGGTGAAAACGCGGGGTAAGAGCCCACGACGGTGTATGGCGACATCCACCGGGTACGGCACCCGGGCCTGCAAGACCAAATATACCGGCAGATGAGGGCGGCCCGCCCGATGCCGGGGGGTAGGTTGCGCAAGATAAATGGCAGGCTCAAACACAGAATCCGGCTTACGGCCTTCCGTAATGCTTAAGAGGCTGACTCGATGTGGGTCAGCCTCTTTTTTTACAGGAACAGTACCGGTCTTGTCGTAAATGTTGAAGCGCGGTTCAGGGCGTGGACTCCGCTAAGGACGCTGTTGTTGCCGAAGGCGAAGGCATCTTGATCGTCGTCGTATGAAGCCGTCCAGTAGGGGCCGCTGATTGGACTTATCGAGGAACTGCCCGCATGGGTAATTATAGCCTTGCGCTCGAGGATTCTCTCCGCATCCTTTTTAAGAGGGAGCATCCAGCCGGTCGAGCCGCTGGATGAACTTGTGCCGACCTTGACGGGAAGTCGGTCGGATCCGCTCTCCTGAAGGGCTTCGACAAGGTAGTGGACCTTGATCTTGTACTGGGTCGTGCTGCCGAGGGCGTCGTTATAGGCGACGATGCCGCGGTCGGCCATCACGGTGTTCTCCTGGAAGGCGGTCGGAAGGTAGCCGCTTCCGAATGTCCAGCGGTCTGCAATGTTGCAGCTGGAATTAGTGTAGCTGTATTTTCCTGACTCTCCTACATTGGCATCCTTGACGCAGCAGACCTTGAAATGTGAGGTTTTACCGTACTGGTCCTTGAGTCCGACCAGGGTCACCATCGATAGGACTTCGTCAGTCGGCTCGTAGTCGTCGTAGATGACGCCGATGAGGGTGCCCTTGCCGCTGACTGGGTTCAGTGTGCTGCCATCAGCGTAGCGGGTCGTGTTGGCAGAGTTGATGGCTCGGAGGCCGCCGTCGGACCAGTTGAAGGTCCCGTTATTATAATAGACGAAGTCACCTATCTTGGGCTCGGACGCCGAGAAATCGTCAATGTAGAAAGTCCAGGACGGCACGCTCCCGAGAGGAGATGAGAAGACGAGGGCCCGGGAATTCAGCGTGCTGCTGACTGCCTTGAAGTCAATGATGTTCATATAATTGCTCCGGTCAATGGTCAGATCCTGCAGCTCGATCGGACGAGAGGAGACATTAATGTAGCAGAGTGATTTTGCAGGGGAGGATTTGACGACAAGCCTGTGGCTGGCGGTCTCGGAAGCCAGCATTACGTTGCCGTCGCCGCCATCCAGGCTGAAGGTGTAGCTGGTCGGCTTCTCGTAGGTGTGGACTTTAATCCTAAGAGGGGAAATGTAGTCCTCATCATACTTGATGCAATCGAGATAAACTTCCAGCGGGTTGCCCTCGCCTCCGGTCACGGCATAACCGTCGGGGACGGTCAGGGTGCCGTCTTGCGTGGATGTGAGTGCGGAGGACAGACTTTGGAAATGGAGGATGTCATTGTAGTCCGACGGAAGCGTCCCGGTGGTATTAAGAATGGCGTTAATCTTATAGCTGTTGCCCCTGACCAGGCGGATGATGCCCCCATCTACGGGGAATTCGCTGATGAGAGGGACGCTGATGCTCCTCACGTGGCCGCAGACTTTGACCGTCACGGTCTTCTCGACGCCACCCTTGAGGGCGTTGACATGGACTGTGACGTTACGGACATTGGTCTGCTGGTGCTCGCTGTTGGGCCTGACGGAAATCATCAGGTTGAGAGGATCTCCGGACAGTTTGTCCACCTGGACGTCTTCGTCGTCGGAATAGACGTTGACGTCGGACCAGTCGGCATCGGACGGCGACAGGGTCACGCCGACGTTCACGAAGTCGGCAGTGGACTCGTTAGCTCCGAGGTCGCTGACTTCGACGTAAGTTTTGGTTAGGTCGATGGATGTGATTGTCTTGGCGTTGATTTTCGGGGAGACGTTGACTGTGCATTCGCAGAAGATTTTGTCGTCGTCCTTGACGGAGGCGCGGATGGTCGTCGTACCTTCCGCTTTGGCGACTATGTTGGAGCCGTTGACGACGGCAACGCTGGAATTGGTGCTGGAGAAGTTGTATTTGGGCTCCTTGCCGGAGGACGGCGTGCGGTTGATTGAGAAACCTACCACGTCTCCGACTTCCATCTCATAGGTACTCTGGGAGAATGAGATTATGAGCGAGCCGTCTTTGGATGTGTCGAATTTCTTGCATCCGAGAGCGAGGATCGCCAGGGCAATCAGTGTCAGTGTTTTTTTCATATGGGGTCTGTCTTATTTCAAAAGGTTGGGGCGGCGCTCCTTCGTGCGCTGGAGCGCCTGCTCATCCTGCCAGGCGCGGATAAGCTTCGGGTTGCCGCTGAGGAGGACGTCGGGGACCTTCCAGCCGTTGAACTCGGCCGGCCGGGTATAGACCGGCGGGGCCACGAGGCCTTCCTGGAAGCTGTCACTGAGGGCCGAGGTCTCGTCGGTGAGGGCGCCCGGGATAAGGCGGACAATGGAGTCCGCGAGGAGGGCCGCCGGAATCTCTCCGCCGCTGACGACGAAGTCGCCGACGGAGATCTCGCGGGTCACGAGGTGCTCGCGAATTCTCTCGTCGATGCCCTTGTAGTGGCCGCAGAGAAGGATGAGGTTCTCCTTGAGGGAGAGCTCGTTGGAGACGGCCTGGGTCAGGGTCTCGCCGTCGGGGGAGAGGTAGATGATCTCGTCGTATTTCCTTTCGGAGGTCAGCTCTTCGATCATACGGAAGACGGGCTCGACCATCATGACCATGCCGGCGTCGCCGCCGTAGCTGTAGTCATCGACGGTCTTACGCGGGCCGAGGCCGTATTTGCGGATGTTGTGGACGCGGATGTCGACCAGGCCTTTCTTGATGGCGCGGCCGACTATCGAATGGGAAAGGGGGCTTTCAAGAAGCTCAGGAACGACTGTCAGTATATCTATTCTCATACCGAATGCAAAAATAAAAAGTTTTTGGTATCTTTGCAATTCGTGCGCGTAGCACATATTGTTTAACTTAGAGTAAGATTTTATGTCTGAAGAATTGAAGCCTGAAGTCACCCCCGTGGCTCCAGATGTAGAAGAAAAGCCCGTAGAGGCTGTAGAAAAGCAAGTTGAAACTGTATCTGAGCCTGCTGCCAAACCGGCCGAAGCCCCTGCTGCAGAAGCGGTTGAAGCACCGGCTGCGGAGTCCGCTGCCGAAGCAGCGGAGAAGCCGGCGGAGCCTGCCGATTTCGCAGGGAAGACCCTCGCGGAGCTCTCGGACCTTTTCGAGAAGCTCGCGGAAAGCGTGGACAGGATGAAGCGCTCGAAGGAGGCGGAAGCCATCAAGTCGGCGTTCTACCGCAAGCTTTCCAGGGAGAAGTTCCTCTCCGGACTCGGCGCCGCTGTCGACGAGCCGTCGGATTCCGAGGAGCCGGAAGCAATAGCAGCCGAGCCGGCCGTAGCGCCTACCGAGACGCCTGTCGCGGAGTCCGCTGAAGCGCCGGCCACTGAGCCTGCCGAAGCGTCCGCTGTCGCCGGGCCCTTCGCCGCAATCGAAGCAGGATTCAAGGCACTATATACAAAATATAAAAAGGAGCGCGCCGAGTATAACCGCGCCATAGACGCCGAGAGGGAAGACAACCTCAGGAAGAAAGAGGAAGTCATCGAAGACCTCCGGAAGATAGTGGAAGCCCAGGAAGACCTCAAGGACGCCTTCCCGGCGTTCCGCGAGATCCAGGCCCGCTGGAGGGAGATCGGTCCCGTGCCTCAGAGGTCCTATATGGATGTCAACAACCGCTACCAGTTCCTGGTGGAGAGGTTCTACGACATGGTCAAGATAGACCGCGACCTTCGCGACCTTGACTTCAAGAAGAACCTCGAAGCCAAGGAGAAGTTCTGCGAAGAGGCCGAGACCCTCGCCGCCAGCGAGGATTCCGTCGGCGCTTTCAACGCCCTCCAGAGGCTCCACGAGGAGTGGAAGGAGTACGGCCCCGTCGCCAAGGAGTTCCGCGAGTCTATCTGGGAGCGCTTCCGTGCCGCGACTGCGGTCATCAACCGTAAGTACCAGGCCCATTTCATTGAAATAAAGACCCGTCAGGCCGATAACCTCGCCGCCAAGACCGCCCTCTGCGAGAAGGTCGAGGCTATCGCTGCGGCCGAGATCGGCTCCACCGCCGAGTGGACCGAGAAGACAAAGGCCATCGAAGAGATCCAGCAGGAGTGGCGCGGCATCGGCTTCGCCTCCCGCAAGGACAACCAGAAGATCTACGACCGCTTCCGTGCCGCTTGCGACGCTTTCTTCGCCCGCAAGAGGGAGTACTACTCCGAGTCCAAGGAGAACATGAACGAAAACCTCCGCAAGAAGCTCTCCATCATTGAGCAGGCAGAGGCTCTCAAGGACAGCAAGGAGTGGAAGAAGACGACAGAGGCTCTCAAGGAGCTCCAGAAGCAGTGGAAGGAGATCGGTGCGGTTCCGCGCAAAAAGTCCGAGCAGCTCTGGAAGAGGTTCCGTGCCGCATGCGACGCCTTCTTCGAGGGGCGCGACGCGGAGTCCCCGGTCAACGACCAGAGGGCTAACCTCAAGGCCAAGAAGGCCCTGATCGCAGAGCTGGAAGCCTATGTCCCGCAGGAAGGAGTCTCCGAGGAGGAGGCGATGGCTTCCTTCACCGAGAGGTGGAGCGCCATCGGCTTTGTCCCGTTCAAGGAGAAGGAAGCAGTCCAGAATGCGTGGCACGAGGCGCTGAGAGCCAAGTTCCCCGATCTCTCCCGCAGGCCTTCCCGTCCCGCAGGAAGGGGAGCGCAGGCTCCGAGGGGCCCGAGGACGGAGAAAGACCGTCTCGTCCAGCGCTACAACGCCCTCCAGCAGGACATCCAGACCTATGAGAACAACATCGGTTTCTTCTCCTCCTCGAAGAACGCCGAGCCTCTCATCCGCCAGATGCAGGAGAAGATCGACGCTTCCAAGGCCGAGCTGGAGTCGCTGAAGCTCCAGATCCGTGAAATCGAAAAAGCGGAGGCCGCCGAGTAATATGGACAAGAATTCAATTATTGGCTTTGTCCTGATAGCCCTCATAATGGCGGGCTTCTTCGGCTACCAGAGCCACCAGCTCAAAAAGCAGAGAGAGGTCCAGGCGCAGCTGGATTCCATCGCGGCCGTCGAGCAGTTCCGCGCGGACAGCATCCGTGCGGCCTACCTCGCCGAGCACCCGGAGGATACGCTTGTCGCATCCGCCGTCGCTTCTGCGCCTTCTGTCCCGGTCTATTCGGATTCGCTTCTCAACAGCGCTTCCCTCGCAGAGGAGTCGTCCTACACCCTTTCCAACAGCAAGGTAGAGCTCCGTTTCACGACTAAGGGCGGCCAGATGGCTTCCGCACGCCTCAAGGACTACCGCAACTACGACAGCACCGACCTCTACCTTTTCCACGAGGGCAAGGCGAGCCTAGGATTCGTGGTGTTCGCTCCGACCGAGGTTGACACGAGGAAGTTCAATTTCAACATCGTCAGCGAGGAGTCGGACAGCACGACCCTCGTGATGAGGCTTCCTTTCTCGGGCGGCGGATACATCGAGCAG
>CADAXR010000084.1 GCA_902791945.1 uncultured Bacteroidia bacterium | reverse complement strand
CCGCCCTCGAAAAAGGCTGGGCTATTCAACCCCAAATGACATATTTAAATCATTAACCCAGATTGACGATCCAGTTGCATTTCGCACTTGAATTCACGTCGGGGGAAAGACTTTCGGTATTTCGTTGAACACCAGCCATTTACACTCCACGGGGAATCCCGCGCTAATATAGCCTCCCCACGCCGGGAGATGGAAAAGACAGTGCGGTGCACGCTGGAGGGGTGGTTTTGTGCACGGCGAGGGGGAAAAGGCAGATCGGTGCACGCTGGAAGGGGTGTTTTGCGCACGGCGAGGAGGAAAAGACAGATCGGTGCACGCTGGAGGGGGTGTTTTGTGCACGGGAGGGTGGAAAGGCCGGGACGGTGCACGCCGGAGGGGGTGTTTTGTGCACGGCGAGGATTTTATACACGGGCGGGTGGAAAGGAGCAGGATGAGGCAAGGGGAGTTGGGAAATTCGAGTTTTGTTAGTATATTTAGCGGTTTATTGGTGTTGAATTAATTTTCAAGAAAATATGGACAAACTGCAGGAATTGACCGAAAAGCTCTATAATGAGGGGCTTGCAAAGGGACGGGAAGAAGGTGAGGCCGTGCTGGCAAAAGCGAAGGAAGAAGCCGGAAAGACCGTCGAGGCAGCAAAGGCGGAGGCGGCGAAGATAGTCGCCGATGCCGAGAAGCAGGCGCTCGACCTCAAAGCCAAGGTCGAAAGCGACCTCAAGATGGCTGCGACCCAGTGTCTCGCCGCGGTGAAGGCCGACATAGAGTCGGTCGTGACGGCGAAGCTCGTGACCGAGCCTGTCGAGGGCGCCCTCAAGGATCCCGCTTTCCTCAAGAGCATAATCAAGGCCGTAGCGGAGAAATTCTCCGCCGAAGAGCCAGGAGACCTTTCAGTCGTGCTCCCCGAGAGCCTCAGGAAAGAGACCGAAGGCTTCGTGGGCGGTGAGCTCGCAAAGGCTCTCGGCCGCGGTATCGACGCTGCCTTCTCCAAGGACATCGAAGGCGGATTCCGCATCGGGCCTAAGGACGGCCGCTATTTCATCAGCATGACCGACGAGACATTCGACGCCCTCATCGCAGAGTACCTGCGCCCCACGACCAAAAAACTCCTTTTTGGCTAGGGAATGTCCAACTACGAATACATAATCTCCTCACTCCCCTGGCTGAGCAAAGGTTTCGTCTACAGGGACGGAAGCGATTTCGACTCGACCATTGAAGAGATCCGCCGCGACCTTTCGGAAAAGGACAGTGCCGTCCTGGATTTCCTCCTCAAGGGGCTCGGCGGCGAAGCGCTGGACGGGAACTTCTACAATGAAGCCCTCCACCACTCCGACCGCTTCATCCGCGAGTATTTCCGTTTCGACCTCAACCGCAGGAACGCCCAGGTGGAGTATCTCAATTCCGCCCTCGGAAGGGAGGAAGGAGAGGACATGATAACCGGAGAGGCCGGTCCCGACGCCGACTTCATCACTGACAGGCTCGACACCGACCTCGCCCGCTTCAGCGGCGGCGAATTCGAAGAAAGGCAGCGCCTCGAGGACATCCTTTCCGGAGACGACCTTCTCGAAAGGGAAAAGAACATCGACGACCTCGTCTGGGAGAAAATCAACTCCCTCACAATCTTCAACTATTTCGACATCGACGCCATCCTCGGCTACGTGGCCAAGCTCCGCATCGCCGACAGGTGGCTCAGGCTCGACCCCGAAGCCGGACGCGAGAAGTTCGCACAGCTTGTCGCCGAGGTCAAGGGCACATTCAAAGGAATAAACAGCAACAATATATGAAAACAACCGGAACAGTGACAGGCATCGTCTCCAACCTCGTGACCGTCGCAACCGACGGCCCCGTGGCGGAGAACGAGATCTGCTACATCACCCTCGCCGGAGTCCGCATGATGGCCGAGGTCATCAAGGTGAACGGCAAAAACGCCCAGGTCCAGGTGTTTGAAAGCACCCGCGGCCTCCGCGGCGGCGACAAGGTGGAATTTGAAGGGAAGATGCTGGAAGCCACGCTCGGCCCCGGCCTTCTCTCCAGCGTGTACGACGGCCTCCAGAACAACCTTGCGACGATGGACAGCGTATTCCTCGTCAGGGGCGAGTACACATCTCCTCTCGACCACGCGAAACTCTGGGACTTCACTCCCCTCGCGAAGCCGGGCGACAAAGTAGTCGCCGCCGACTGGCTCGGAGAGGTAAAGGAAGGCTGGCTGCCCCATAAGATCATGGTGCCGTTCTCCTTCCAAGGCTCCTACACGGTCAAGTCCGTCAAGGAAGCCGGCCAGTACAACATAGACACCGAGATCGCCGTCCTCACCGACTCCAAGGGCGTCGATGTCCCCGTCACGATGGTCCAGAAGTGGCCCGTCAAGGTAGCCGTCAAGGGCTACAGGGAGAAACCTCGCCCCTCCAGGATAATGGAGACCGGAGTCCGCGTCATCGACACCCTCAACCCTATAGCCGAAGGTGGCACCGGGTTCATCCCCGGCCCGTTCGGCTGCGGCAAGACCGTCCTCCAGCACGCCATCGCCAAGCAGGGCGACGCCGACGTCATCGTGATGGCGGCCTGCGGCGAGAGGGCCAACGAGGTGGTCGAGATCTTCACCGAGTTCCCCGAGCTCATCGATCCGCACACAGGCCGTCACCTGATGGACCGCACGACCATCATCTGCAACACCTCGAACATGCCCGTCGCCGCCCGTGAGGCTTCCGTCTACACCGCGATGACCCTTTGCGAATACTACAGGGCCATGGGCCTGAAGGTCCTCCTTCTCGCCGACTCGACATCGCGCTGGGCCCAGGCCCTCCGCGAGATGTCGAACCGTATGGAGGAGCTCCCGGGCGCTGACGCATTCCCCGTGGACCTTTCCTCCATCATCTCCAACTTCTATTCGAGGGCCGGCCAGGTCGTCCTGAACAACGGACAGACCGGCGCCGTTACCTTCATCGGCACCGTCTCCCCCGCAGGCGGAAACCTCAAGGAGCCCGTGACGGAGTCCACGAAGAAGGCGGCGCGCTGCTTCTACGCCCTCGAGCAGAACAGGGCCGACCAGAAGCGCTACCCCGCCGTGAACCCCATAGACTCGTATTCCAAATACCTCGAATACCCCGAAATCAAGCAGTACCTCGAAGAGACGGTGGAGAAAGGCTGGGTGGACAAGGTACTCACCGCCAAGAACATAATCCGCCGCGGAAAGGAGTCCGCCGAGCAGATCAATATCCTCGGCGACGACGGCGTCCCCATGAGCTACCACATCCTCTTCTGGAAGTCGGAACTCGTCGATTTCATCATCCTCCAGCAGGACGGATTCGACCCCATCGACTCTCTCTGCCCCATGGAAAGGCAGAAATACATGCTCGACTTCGTGCTCGACGTCTGTGCCCGCGACTTCGAATTCGAAGACTTCGAGAAGTGCCGCGAGTTCTTCAAGGAGATGATCAATCTCCTCCGCCAGATGAACTATTCCGAGTTCGAAAGCGACAATTTCAACCTCTACAAAGACAAAGCACTAAAACTCCTCGAAAGCAATGGCAACTAAAGCATACCAGAAAATCTACACTGAGCTGACGGCCATCACCAAGGCCACTGTCGCCCTCAAGGCTTCGGGAGTCTCCAACGACGAGCTCGCGCTCGTGGACGGCCGCCTCTCGCAGGTGGTCCGCATCAAGGGCGAGACCGTCACCCTCCAGGTCTTCTCCGGCACCGAAGGCATCCCTACGAACGCCTGCGTCACCTTCCTCGGCGAAGCGCCCTCGCTGAAAGTCTCCGAGGAGCTTTCAGGGCGCTTTTTCGACGCCTACGGACACCCCATCGACGGCGGCCCCGAAATCGAAGGCCGCACCGTCGAGATCGGCGGCCCTTCCGTCAACCCGTACAAGAGACGTCAGCCCTCCGAGCTCATTCCGACCGGTATCGCCGGCATCGACCTCAACAACACGATAGTCTCCGGCCAGAAGATCCCGTTCTTCGCCGACCCCGACCAGCCGTATAACCAGGTAATGGCGGATGTCGCCCTCCGCGCCGACGTCGACAAGATCATCCTCGGCGGCATGGGTCTTTCCAACGACGACTACCTCTTCTTCCGCCACGAATTCGAGTCGGCGGGCGCCCTCGACAAGATCATCTCCTTCGTCAACACGACCGAGAACCCGCCCGTCGAGCGCCTGCTCGTCCCGGACATGGCGCTGACCGCTGCGGAATATTTCGCCGTGGAGAAGAACGAAAAGGTGCTTGTGCTGCTGACGGACATGACCCTCTATGCGGATGCTCTTTCCATAGTGTCCAACCGTATGGACCAGATTCCGTCCAAGGACTCCATGCCCGGTTCGCTGTACTCTGACCTCGCCAAGATCTACGAGAAGGCCGTGCAGCTTCCCGACGGCGGTTCCATCACCATCATCGCGGTCACGACCCTCAACGACGGCGACATCACCCACGCCATCCCGGACAACACCGGCTACATCACCGAAGGCCAGCTCTTCCTCCGCGCCGACTCCGACTCCGGCAAGGTCATCATCGATCCTTTCCGTTCGCTGTCGCGTCTGAAACAGCTCGTCCAGGGCAAAAAGACCAGGGAGGACCACTCCCAGGTGATGAACGCCGGCGTACGTCTCTACGCCGACGCCCAGAACGCCAAGACCAAGCTCGAGAACGGTTTCGACCTTTCCGACTACGACCACCGCTGCCTCGCCTACGCCAAAGAGTACGCGACGCGCCTCCTTTCGATAGACGTCAACATCAAGATAGACGAGATGCTCGACACAGCCTGGGAGCTGTTTGCAAAGCACTTCTCCCCCGCCGAGACCGGCATCAAACAGGCCCTCATCGACAAATACGGCAAATGGCGATAAAGTTCCAATACAACAAGACCTCCCTCAACGAGATCGGCAAGCAGCTGAAAGTCCGGAGGAGAGCGCTCCCCACCCTTCAGAACAAGGAGAGCGCCCTCAGGCTCGAAGTGCGCAAGGCCAAGGACGAGAGCGACGCCCTCGAGGACGCCCTTAAGGAAGGCCTCCGTAAATACGACCGCATCGCCGCCCTCTGGAACGAATTCGAGAGCGACCTGGTGAGGATCGAGGACGTGGAGCTGAAGACCGTCAAGATAGCCGGCGTCAAGACCCCGGGCCTCGGGGAAATACGCTACTCGCTGAAGAAATTCAACGCCTTCGCCGCGCCGGCCTGGTATGCCGACGGCGTCTCCATCCTCAAGGATCTCTCCCGGCTCGGAATCGAGTCGGAGATAGCCCTTGAGAGGGCCCGTATCCTCGATTACCAGAGGAAAAAGACGACTCAGAAGGTCAACCTCTACGAGAAAGTCCAGATCCCCGGCTACGAGGAGGCCATAAGAAAAATCAAACGCTATATGGAAGACGAGGAGAACCTCTCCAAAGCTTCGTCCAAGATAGTAAAGACCCGCCACGAGGAAGAGGAGGCCTCCGAGCAATGATAGCCCCGATGACCAAATACTCCTTCATCCTCCTGAAGGGAGAAGAAGGCGATTTCCTCACGACCCTGCGTGATTGCGGCCTCGTGGACATCACGAGGGAAGCGAAGCCCGTCGACGAGCGCTCCTCAGCCCTTCTCGCCGAGGCCGGCCGGAGAAAGGCCATACTTCCCGGGGCGAAAGCCGCCCTCGCAGAAGCAGACTCGAAACTCGAAGCGGCAAGGAAGGAAGCCGAGGCCGTAAAGGCCTGGGGCGCCTTCACGGAGGAGGACCTTGCGCGCATCGACAGCGCAGGCCTTCAGTTCCACTGGTACGAAGTGCCGGCAAAGAAGTTCGACTCCTCATGGAGCGAACTATGCCCCCTCGAAGTCATAGACGAAGGTAAATCAGTCCGCTTCGTGACCGTCACGGCAAAAGGCGAAGCCTCTCCCCTTCCGGTCAAGGAGATTCCCGCGCCGAAGGGCGACTACGCCTCGGCGATGGAGACGGTGGCGGCTCTCGAGAAAGAGAAGGATGAGGCCGAGGCTAAGCTCAAAGCCCTTGAAGCGGAAGAAGATTCCCTTGAAAAGGACTATCAGAAAGCCCTTTCCGAGCTTGACCTATACCTCACGGGAGTCGCAGCGGTTCCTGCCGCCGACGGCACCCTCTCCACTTTCGTCGGATACGCTCCGTCGGAAAGCGACGCCGCAGTGACCGCAGTGCTCGACGAAAGCGGCGCCTTCTACCTCAAGGAAGCCGCCTCCCGTGAAGACAATCCCCCGATAAGCTTCCGCAACAACCGCTTCGTCAAGATGTTCGAAGTGCTGACGGACATGTACGGCCGCCCCGCCTACGACGGGTTCGACCCGACTCCGTTCATCGCGGTCTTCTTCCTTCTGTTCTTCGCCTTCTGCATGGGCGACGCCGGCTACGGCCTCGTCCTCATCGCAATCGGCTTCGCCCTTAAGAAAGTAAAAGGATTCAGTGACATGTCGCCGCTCGTCGTGACCCTCGGCGTCGGCACCTTCATCATAGGGTTCCTCTTCCACACCTTCTTCTCGATTGACATCTCGACATGGAGCATCTTCGCCCCCATTAAAAAGATATTCCTGCCGTCGAAGATCGCGGGATACGACGGGACCATGGTCCTGTCGCTCATAGTCGGTGTGCTCCACATCTCCCTTGCGATGATAGTCAAGACCGTGGAGGAGACCCGCCACAAGGGCTTCCTTCACTCGCTCGGCACCTGGGGCTGGACGCTCCTCATCGTAGGAGGCGTCGCCGTCGGAGCTTTCGCTCTCACCGGGGTGCTCGACTCCGCCGTCACGAAGTGGGTGATCATCGGCCTCGGCAGCCTTTCCGCCGTCGGCATATTCCTCCTCAACGACATAAAGCGCAACCCGCTCGTCAACATAGGAGCCGGCCTCTGGGACACCTACAACATGGCCTCCGGCCTTCTCGGAGACGTGCTGAGCTACCTCAGGCTATATGCCCTCGGCCTCGCCGGCAGCATGCTCGGCATGGCCTTCAACAGCATCGGCACCATGATCCTCGGCGACGGCCACAATATCTTCCTCTGGATCCCGTTCCTCCTTATAGTAATAGTAGGACACACCCTCAACATAGCGATGGCCGCCCTCGGCGCCTTCGTCCACCCGCTGCGACTCAACTTCCTCGAGTTCTTCAAGAACTCCGGCTACGAGGCCGCAGGCCGTAAATATTCACCGCTTAAATAAACAATAAAAACAAATAATTATGGATCTCATTTTAGGTTATCTCGGACTCGGCCTGGTGCTCGCGCTCGCAGGCATAGGCTCCTGCATCGGCACGACCATCGCCGGCAACGCGGCTGAAGGCGCCCTCAAGAGGCTCCCGGAAAAATCCGGAAGCTACATGATTCTTTCCGCCCTCCCTTCCACCCAGGGCATCTACGGCTTCGTCGCCTTCTTCATGCTGATGAACAAGGCCGCCGTCGCCGGTCCCCTCGTCTTCGGCATCGGCCTCAGCGTCGGTCTTGTCTGCATGCTCTCCGCCATCCGTCAGGGCCAGGTCTGCGCCAACGGCGTCGTCGGCATCAGCCAGGGCCACAATGTCATGGTCAGCACCCTCATCTACGCCGCACTCCCTGAGTTCTACGCCATCCTCGGCCTTGTCGGCGCCGTCATGGCAGCACTCATGCTGTAAATCGCAGAAAAATTTGCAAGTTTTAGCAAAAGACTCTATATTTGCGCGCTAAAAATTGAAGAGGCAATGAAAAAAGGAATTCATCCCGAAACCTACCGTCTTGTAGCTTTCAAGGATATGTCGAATGACACAGTCTTCATCACGCGTTCTTGCGCCCCGACCAAGGAGACCCTTACCGTCGAAGGCGTCGAGTACCCCCTCGTGAAGCTGGAAATCTCCAACACCTCGCACCCGTTCTACACCGGTAAGGTGAAGCTCGTGGACACTGCAGGCCGCGTCGACAGATTCTATCAGAGATACAAGTCAAGGCAGAAATAACTGCTCTTGCACGGATAAAGGTTCAAAAGGACGGCGTTTCGGAGAAACGGCCGTCTTTTTTTTGCCG
>CADAXR010000083.1 GCA_902791945.1 uncultured Bacteroidia bacterium | reverse complement strand
GGAGGCAGCGCTCCCTCGAGGGCGGCGATCCTTGACACGGAGGCCTCGACGAAAGCCGGGTCGTCCGACGAGGACACCTTCTGGCGCAGGCCGTCGATCGCCTTTTCAACCGCATAGATCGAATCCCTGAGGTTCCTGACCTCAGCCATTTTCTGACGGTAGAGGTTGGTGCCGTCGGAGCCGGGGATGGAGGAGGAGACGGCTGAGCCGTTGTCCAGTCGCTTGGGATCCGACACGGGGTTCAGCTCCGAGAGCTTCTTCAGCTCCGACACGTCCCTTATCGACTTCCGCATCGGAATCTCCTCGTATTCGAGGACGTAGATATTGACCGTGCCGTCGGCGCAGTCCCTGTTCGATGCGAATATGGAATACTTGCCGTCTTCCGTGTCTATATACAGGAAATCGTCAGCCGGCGACGAATACGGGAAACCCATATTCTGCGGCTCGCCCCAGGAGGAGGTCTCCTCATCCCAGACGGAGAAATAGAGGTCGTAGCCGCCCATCCCGTAGAGGCCGTCGGATGCGAAATACAGCTTCCTGCCGTCGGCGGAGAGCATCGGGAATATCTCGTTCCCGGCGGAGAACATCGCCTCGCCAAGAAGGTCCGGCGCCGTCCAGAGGCTGTCGGTCGCGTTGGTCACATAGATATTGCGGCTGCCGGAAGCGTCAGGCGTGGAAAAATAGACCTTCCTGGCATCCTTCGGCAGGTAAACTGCCTGCGGGATGCGGCAGACGGTCGTCGTGTCCAGTGCGTTGGGGGTCTGGCGCCAGCTTCCGCTTTTGAGCGGATAGAACAGCATGAAATCCTTCAGCGGCAGGTTCTGACGGGCCACCACCACGGGGGTGCTACAGAAATCGGTCATGTTAAGGCCGTTCTGGGCGAGGGAGAATTTTTCCTCGACCGCCTTGTGGAGGTCCTCGTCGGTCGTCATCGAGGCGGCGGCCTTGTAGATTGCGAGGGCGTCCTCGAAGCGATAGGCGGCCCGGAGGGCGTCGGCCTCCGAGACCATATCCTTCGGGACCGTAACGTTGTCCTTCGGGACGGTCACGTTTTCGAAGACCACCGTATCGGCCTGTATGTCAATGCTTCCGGATTCGATGGAAATGGAGACCGGCCGCACCAGAAGGGTGTCCTGCTGCGCATACGACACCGCAGCCCCCACCATAAGGAGGGCGGCGCAGATGAATATTTCCGTACATCTTCTCATCAATCTGCAGGACAGACTGCAAAAATAACCACATTATAATTTTTATCAAACATCGCGCCTTATTATCTGATTTCCTCCGGAAATTTTTGTGAAATAAACCGTATATTTGTCAAAAGGAGATTTAACGTCAGATGAGAGTCTTTAAACTGTTGATACTATGCGTCGCCATCATGGTGCCGGTAGTTATGGAGGGAGCCGTTTCCCACGACATTCAGAGCCTGTCGAAATGGGGGCCGTATTCGAAGGAGTATTTCGGCATATCGCATATTGACGACCCGGACTCAGGCATACAGGTGGAGTTCTGCCTCGTCGCGGGGCAATACAGGCGCAACTTCAAGGTGCCCTGCGCCCTCTTCGAGTCCGGCGTTCACCCCTGGGACGTATCCCCCGACATGCGCCACATAACCTACCGTCACGACATCGAGTGGAAGGACCGGGTCTTTGCCGACGCGACGTGGCACGTCATCGACGACGACAGGGTCATGCTGGAAGTCCGCTGCGTCAACAACACTGACCAGCCGCAGAACATATCCCTCCAGCTGGCCGTCCGCAAGGCCGGCGGCGCCTCCGGACAGTGGGACCCCGAGATTCAGGAAGGAAAAGGATTTTTCACAGTCAAATACCCGGAGGTCGAATCCTCCTACACTGTTGTGTGGGACTACCCGCTGAGCGAGGTCAGGACCTGGGCGTGCGCCCGCCTGGAGCACCTCATGCCCCTAAAGGTCCATAACCACACCAACAAGAACCTCAAAGGCGACCTCAAGGGCCACTGGACCGCCAACTTCCTCCGCCCAGTCACCCTCATGCCCGGCCGTGACACGACTATCCGGCAGATGATCGTAAAAAAAGATTTCTCGACTACGCTCGAAATGACAAAATACGAAGCGACGAACATGTCATTTCGACCAAGCGAAGCGCCGAACCTGTCATTTCGACCAAGCGAAGCGCGCGGAGAAATCTCCAACGGGTGTCCCCCCCTCGGGGTGCGGCTGCTGCAGGCGACGCTGCTGACCAACGTCGTGTACCCGATCGACGCGTTCGGGGAGCCCATACGCCATTTCTGTCCCGGGAAAAACTGGAACAGCCTCTACACCTGGGACTGCGGCTTCATAGGGTGGGCGATGGCGGAGATAGACCCGGGCCGGGGATACGAGATTATCCGGCAGTACACGACGGCGCCGGAGGAAGAAGCGCCGTTCGTGCACCACGGGACGCCGCTTGCGACGCAGATACTCGCCATCGGCGATGTCTGGGAGCGTGGCGGCTGCGACGAGGCTCAGCTCCGGGAGATATATCCCCGTCTGAAGCGGTTCTACGACTATATGACAGGGCCGGACTTCCGCAAGGCGAGCGGCCTTATCGCGACCTGGAACATCTTTTACAACAGCGGCGGCTGGGACGACTACCCGCCGCAGTGGATGCTGCGGCCGCAGAAGGAACTGCGCGCCAGGACGACCCCGATGGTCTCGACGTCGTATTACATAAGATGCGGAAAAATCCTGCGGCTGATGGCTTCGCACCTCGCCGCCGTCTCAAAGAAGGCGGAGAAGAAGGCTTTTCTTGCTGACGTCAAGAAGCTCGAGTCGGACATCGCGGCCATGTCGAAAGGCATACTCGACAACGCATGGGATCCCGAGAGCGGCTATTTCGCCTATGTGGAGCACGACGAGGAAGGGCGCGCCAAATGCCGGTATATCTGGAAGCCCGAAATGGGCATTCCCGCCCAGGACGGGACCAGGGCCTACAAGGGCTCTGCGGAGAGCACCAACTTCGACAGGGGGCTCGACGGAGTGGCGCCGCTGGTAGCCGGGATAGTCACCGACAGCCAGCGGGAGGCGCTGCTCGGACACATATTCACGAAAGGAGAACTCTGGAGCGACTGCGGCATCACCGCCGTGGACCAGAGTGCGCCCTACTACCGCAAGGACGGCTACTGGAACGGCACGGTCTGGATGCCCCACCAGATGATACTCTGGAAGACTATGCTCGATCTCGGCCTGCCCGAAAGGGCCCGGCAGATCGCCGACACCGCCCTCAGCAACTGGGAAAGGGAATGTGAGGACTCCTACAACTGCTACGAGCACTTCATGATCGAGACCGGGCGCGGCGGCGGATGGCACAATTTCTCCGGCCTTTCCTCCCCTATCCTCAACTGGTGGAACGCCTACAACAAACCGGGGACCCTCTCCACCGGCTTCGGCACTCTCGTGACCTCGGCGAATTGGCAGGACGGCAATTCAGCCGTGACCGCGACCCTCGAATTCGACAAGGAACTCGTGGGGCGTGAAGTCGCGCTCATCGCCTGCCTGTCGTCCAGCCCGAAGGAATTCAAAGTCCGGGCGACCAAAAAGCCCCTGACCATAACCCTCAAATAGCATGGACCGCAGAGATTTCATAAAGACATCTCTCCTTGCCGGGACGGCGCTCTGCCTCGACTGGGAGACGGCGTTTGCCGCAGGATGCCACGACATCCGCGCCGGCAAGCCCTGGCAGGGCTGGAAGGAAGGGCAGTTCCAGATCCATTTCATCTACACAGGTGTCGCCGAGTCGATGTTCCTCATTTTCCCGGACGGGACGACGATGCTTCTCGACTGCGGCGATTTTAACGCCGTGGGCCGCGGAGAAAAGGCCGTGCCGCTGCTGCCGGACACATCGAGACACTCCGGCGAGTGGATCGCCCGCTACGTGACCCGGGTCAATCCCGCAGTGACCGACGTGGACTATATGCTCCTCTCCCACTACCACAACGACCACGCCGGCAGCGACCGCTTCTACGCGGAGAAAATCCTCCGCGACGGACAGGAATACTGCCTGAGCGGTTTCTCCCAGGCAGCGGAGATGCTTTCATTCAAGAAAGCCATCGACCGCTGCTGGCCCACCTACGACGACCCGATCCCCGGGACGACCGACGGCGGAGACCCCGACACCGGGGAGCATATGAAGCGATTCTACAGCTATATGCAGAAGCACCGCGGACTCGAAATTGAAAAATTCCGCCTCGGCGCGACGGACCAGATCGTCCAGTTGAAGCGCCCCGGACGCTATCCCGGCTTCCAGGTCCGGAATATCTGCGCCAACGGGCGCATAGCCTTCCCGGACGGAAGCGTCAGGGATCTTTTCGAAGCCGTCAAGAAGGCCGGCGCGAAGAAACTCAACGAGAACGGGATGAGCCTCGGGATGATCTTCAGCTACGGACCCTTCCGCTTCTACACCGCCGGCGACTTCTCCGCCAAGTTCAGGGACCCGGACGGCACGGTCCGCTTCATCGAGGACGACATCGCCGACGCCTGCGGCCCGGTAAGCGTCGCCAAGGTCAACCACCACGGCCACAACTCAATGAGCCGGAAGCTGGTCGCCGCGCTCCGGCCGCAGGTCTGGGTGAGCTGTGTCTGGGACCAGCTCCACAACCTGCCGCCCTGCATGGAACTCCTCTCCGACCGGAGCATCTACCCCGGCGACCGTATCATCTGCCCGACAATAATGCCGGCGGAGCGCCGTGCCAAGGACGGCGACGCCGCCTGGATGAAAGACGTCGCCCCCGAGTCATACGAGGGCGGCCACGTCGTCGTCAACGTCGAGAAGGGTGGGAAGCGCTACTCCGTCTCCTGGCTCACCGCCCGCGACGAATCCATGCTCGTCCGCAGCGTCAGGCATTTCAGGACGGTGTGAATTGTACTGTTCGCCGGAAGCAGACAAGATGTTCATATTTGAATAGTTTTGTGTTAAATTTATACACGATATGCGCAGAATAGCTTTTTTCATTTTCTGTCTGTCCCTTTGCCTCGCAGCATCCGGGCAGGACTATGACTACTCCTTCACGGAGGCTTCCGATCTTACAATCTTCGGAAAAGTATTTCAGGATACTCCCAACCCTTACCAGCGCATGGATTTCACGCGCTTCGGCGGATGGACGGAAAAGGATATCAACCTGCTGGAAATGCCGTCCGGCATAGTCGTTTCCTTTAAAACCGATTCTCCGGTAATCTCCATCAAGCCCGAATTCCTGAAAATAGACAGGACCGATGCTTCCGGTTTCGCGGCAAGGGGGTTCGACCTTTACATCAAGAGGAACGGTAAATGGCTGTGGGCGGGCTCCTGCGCCTATGGGAAAGAACTTGAAAAGGAGAACGGCAAAATCCACAGATTAGTGGACCATATGGACGGTTCACTCAAGGAATGCATCGTCTATCTTCCCACGTTCAGCAAGATGACATCCGTGCAGATCGGCGTTCTCGCGGGCTCCGTCATTGAAAAGGGAGATGTCCCCTTCCGCCATAAGATATGCCTCCACGGCTCATCCTTCATGCACGGGGCAAATACCGGCCGTGCCGGCCAGACCGTTCCCGGCTTCCTTACAAGGGCGACCGGGCTGCAGTTCTGCAGCCTCGGAGTAAGCGGCGACTGCCGTATGCAGCCCCAGTTTGCCGCAGCCCTCGCCGAGTCCGATGTGGAAGCATTCGTGTTCGACGCTTTTTCCAACGGCAACGCAGGGACCGTCAGGGAGAATCTGTTCCCCTTCATCGAGACCATCCAGGCCAAAAAGCCCGGGGTACCCCTCATTTTCATGCACACAATATGGCGCGAGAGAAGGAATTTCAACCTGAAGCACGACCAGGAGGAAGGCAGTAAAATCGCCACTGCCGACAGCCTTATGAAGATTGCCGTAAAGAAATACAAGGACGTCTATTACATCAACTCCAACGCGGCCTCGGAATTACACGACACTTCCGAAGACGGCGTACACCCCAGCGAATGGGGCTATTACCTGTGGGCTGAATCCGTCCGCAAACCCATCCTCCGCATCCTCCGCAAGTACGGCATCAAGTAGCCCCCGGCCATGTGGTAAAACTGCGACAGGCTGTCGCACAACATACGAGTTTGACGCTGACCGGCTTGGGGGCTGGTCGTGAAAATCACCTGACACAGCGATGCTCGTTCAGGCGCGCCAGTGGCTAGTTAGCGTGTCAGGTGAGGCAATTTTGGCTCACCTGACACAGCGATGAGCTTTGTACGCTGCCAGTGGCATATCAGCGTGTCAGGTGAATTTCACGAAGCATTCACCAGGCAGCATCGATCTCGACAGGTGCAGTGGCTGTTAAAGGGAGCCAGAGGATAAGGCTGGGGGCGTCCCATGCGGGGTGGACGCCGGCTTTGAAGCCGGGGAGAGGGGTGCCGTTTACCTTCACTTCCTGAGGTGCCGAGCCGACTCCGGGGAGAATCAGGCACACGCCGTTCGCAGGGTGATCGGCGGACGCCTCGAGGCGGAGGGAGAGAGATTTCTCGACTCCGCTCGAAATGACAGAAGGGCCGCTCGAAATGACAGAGGAATTGTCATTTCGACCAAGCGAAGCGCGCGGAGAAATCTCGCACACGTACGCCCGCTGGGTGAGGTCGTAGGGGACGTCATTGCCGGCGAGGGTCATTTTCGGGGCGCGGAGCCAGGACTTCGCGAGCGGAAGGAGGTCCGCCGCATCGCCCTCGGTGCAGCCGCAGAGCATCAGTTTGGTCATCATGTTCCCCTCGATCGAGTGCGGGGCGTTGTACTGTGTGGCGGTGTAGGTGTGGGAGGGGGCGTCCGGGACGCAGGCGTAGCGGCCGATGACGTAGTCCTGGGCGACCGGCCAGTGATTGCGCCAGGGGAAGTCGGAGAATTCCGACCAGCGGCCGACATAGCGGTCGATGCGCGGGCCCGTTCCTCCCTTTTCATTGATACCGTCGCCGTCCTCAAGGATAAGGTAAGGGTTCCAGCGGCTCCCGAGATAGGAGACCTGGATGTTGGCGCCGGGGATTGTGGCGCCGAACTGGCTGGCCTCGGAGTCGAAATCCCAGCCGTAGGTCTCGCTGCGGCCGTCCATTGCGGCGACGGACATGATGCGGGAAGCATCGAGGACGTCCTCCGGCCGCTGCGACGGATGCAGGACCTGCAGGCTCTGGCTCCACTCGTACCACTTGTCGAGGTGCGAGCTCCACAACTTCATTTCGCGTACGCAGGCACCGTCGGGATAGAATATATAGGTCTCCTCGGAGCAGTCGCCCCAGCCGCTTTCTTCGCTCTGGTAAGGAATCTTCTGGTTCACGCCGACAGGGAGGTTGCGCCAGACGACGACCGTGCGGGCCGGAGTGTTCTCGACGATGCGCACGCTGGAGAAATCGGCGTGCTTGTCGCTCATCGACTCCGGGCAGCCCCAGCCGGTCACCTTCTTGCGCTCGATGAATTCGTTGCACATCCAGTTGCCCTTTTCCGTCACAAAGCACGGCGCGTAGGAAATCCCCTTCCAGAAAACGACCTTCCACGGCTGCTCAGGGCCGAAGCCGACAACGATATCGTCGAGCGAGCCCCGCCAGCGGTCATCGAAGGCCTTGTAGAATTTCAGCGGCATGTACCACGCTCCGAAGGCGAGGGAATCCGGCCCGGACGGAAGTACGCGTGCTTCAAAACCGGGCACTTCGGTCCCCGGCGCCGCGGGACGGATGAATTTTTCCTTCAGGACAGCCTTCCAGGCATTCTTGTCATCGTAGATACGGAGTTCGTCAATGGCTCCGTCGAAGCTGCTGTAGATGGGAATATTCTTATTCTCGAAGAAGGAAGGGGTCCGGACCTGCGTGCGGCCAATCCAGAGGTCGTAGTCCGCCTGCTCCACGGAAGGGAGCTCGAGCGGCTGCTTCGCCACCTCCCTGCCGTCGATGGCGAGGAACAGCCCGCTGCCGGGACGGAACGAGGCCGTAAGCCTTGACCACTCCCTGAGGGGAAGCCCTTTCGGCGAGCAGGCCTCGACCCATTCCCCTGCAGACGCCACCGAAAAGTGCAC
>CADAXR010000082.1 GCA_902791945.1 uncultured Bacteroidia bacterium | reverse complement strand
GAGACTTCCGCTCAGGTGACATCCATTGAGGATACCCCTGAAGGCCTTGTGACAAAATACACTCGCAAGGAAGCCGAATGTTCGGTGGCGGCGGAGAAGGTGCTGATGGCGGTCGGGCGACGTCCGGCGCTCGCCTCGCTGAATTTCGGCGAGGCCGGCATCGGGACGACCCCGCGGGGAGTTGTCGTGGATCAGTACATGCAGACATCAGTCCCCGGCATATACGCCATCGGCGACATTGCCGGAGGCTATATGCTAGCCCATGTCGCGACCTTCCAGGGCCGCAGGGCGCTCAACCACATCCTTGCAGGCTGCCCGTCGGAGGGACCGAGGCCCGAAGCCGCCTGCGTCGGCCTGACCGAGGACGAATGCAAGGCCTCCGGAAGGCCGGTCAAGGTCCTCAAATCCTTCTTCAGGGCCAACGGCAAGGCGGTCGCGATGGGGGAGACCGAAGGTTTCTGCAAGATAGTCGCCTCGGAGGAGGACGGCAGGCTCCTCGGCTGCCACCTCTTCGGCCCCCATGCCTCCGACATCATCCAGGAAGCCGCCTCTCTCATCACCCGCGGCGCGACCGTCTCCAACCTCCTGGACACGATCCATGCCCACCCGACACTCACCGAGGTCCTCCTTTCCGCCGTCTCCGTTTGAGCCGTGGGGGAGAACGCCCTGAGTGTCAGCGGGTAACGTAAAAACCCTGTCGCGATTTGGCGACAGGGTTTTTGCATAAAACGCTCAAGAAGAGCAAGTTAATCCCCACGGGATTATTTCATCAGGGCTTCGCGGGCCGGGACGATGTCTTCCTTGATGGACTCAAGCTGCTCGCGGAACTGGGCGAGGTTGATAGCGTTGATCTTGTAGAGCGGCTTCAGGCTGTCGTTGAGCTTGACGTACTCGGCGTTGACGGTTGCGAGCTTGTCGATGGCGTCGGTGAGGAGGATTACGTTGTAGGAGAAATCGGAAGCTGACTTGTCGTCGAAGGCGACGATGAACTTGTCGATGTTTCTCGAAGCGATGTAGGCCTGCTCGACGAGGGCGGCGGTCGCAGCCTCCCAGAAGAAGTACTGGCGTCCGTTGGCCTTGGCGGTAATATAGCTCTTCTCGAGGGCTACCTGGAGGGTTCCGGCCTCATTGAACTCCTTGATGGAAGGATCGTTGATGTCGGCGTAGAGCTTTACGAGAGCGGCGTCGTAGTCGGCGGTGGGCATTTCGTAGAGCTTCGCGATTTCGGCATCGACACCGAGGATGGCGACGGCGCGATACTTCTGGGCGAGGGTCTGCAGATCCTTGGCGTAGGCGGGATCGGCAAGGTAGTCGGGCTTCACGGCCTTCTCGGCGTCGGTGAGCACGACTTCGCCGTTCCTCACGCACTTGACGACGGAGACCGGCTGGAGTTTGCCGATTTCTTCGGCGATCGAGTCAAGCTGGATCTTGACCACGGCCTCGGCCATGAGTTCGGCTTCTGACTTTTCAGCAGGGTCGGCGGTCTTCTTCTGCCTGTTGAAGCAGGCAGTGACGGCGAGGCAGACAGCCAGGGCGAAAACTAATTTTTTCATTTGTCTTTGAGTTTAATTGATTTTATATTAATTAGTAACAATATCGTAAGGAACATCCCCATCAGCAAAAGGATACAGATGTTGAATGCAAAGGTAGGAATTTTTGCGTTTCCAAGAACCTTGATGCCGCTATAAAACGGTGCGCGGCCGTTCGTGGAGACCGGCGTGAGGAAAACCATGCCCTGCCGGGGGACCAGGCAGCCGGAGACCCGGACATAGGGATCCGGCTCCGACGCACCCGTCAGAAGATCCTCCAGACGGAGGTTGTAACTGCTTCTTTTACACTCTACCAGCGCATCCATACCGCGCTCCGAGATGATTTCGGAGACCATCATGTCTTTCTCGAGGGTCGCCCGGTTCCCGATGGAGGCGAACGCGGCGGAAGCCTCGCTCACAGTCTGCGCCGGCGAGGACGCTTCGGCGATCCCTGCGATCTTGCAGATGCGGGGGAGGGCGCCCTTGACAAAGGCGATGTCCTCCTCGCGGCCTCCTTCAAGAAGTTTGGAGAAGTCTTCAAGGACGATGTCCCTGTAGTAGAGTGCTTCGTAGCGCTCCCTGTCGAGGTCCGCCCAGGGCCTTTCGTAGCGGTTGTACTCGAAAGTGCCCACCGCGAGGGCCTCGAAGGCCCAGCGAGAAGGCATCGCGTCGCCGATGACCGGGACGTTGCCGGTCTTGCTGTCGGGGTTGAGATCCTGGAAATCCACCACCAGTCCGCAGAGAAGAATCTGCGGGACGAGGAGCAGCGGTATGCTTATATATATGGATACGATCGAATTGAGAAGCTGCGACAACAACAGCCCGACGAGGTTCGAGACCACCGCCGTCGTAAACAGGACGGCGAGGAAGACGAAGAACACCCCGTGGATGCCGATCACGGCATTGCCGACAAGTATGAAAAGGGAAGTCTGCACCAGCGAGACCGCTGCGGTGTAGGCTATTTTGCTCCAGATGTAGGCCGGGTAGCTGAGGGAAAGGAACTTTTCCCTTTTGAGGACGGCCCTGTCGCGGATTATCTCCTCTGCGCTCGCCGTCATGCCGAGGAACACGGCGACGATAACGGCCATGAACAGGTACTGCACGAAGTTCCTGTTGTCCATAAGGGAGTAGCCGGACGGAGGGGCGTAGCGGGTCAGCCACGCGCAGACGAGAGCAAGCAGAGGGGCCTCCAGAAGGGTTATCGTTACATACTGAAGGTTAGTGAGCTTTGCCGTCACGTTGCGGCGGAGATAGATCAGGAACTGCCTGAAGGCCCCCGGCTTCTTCTGTCCGGAGGAGGGGAGTTCCGCCTCCTGCACGCTTTCTCCCTCTCCGGGACGGGCCGCGAGATACATCCCGTGCCACTCCTCGGGGGAGGTCTTCCTCGTCGCGGCGGCGTGACCGCCTGTGTCGATAGTCCTTTCTTCGAGGATGTTGAGGATGATCTCGGGGTTGACGTTGCCGCAGACGGGGCAGGTGCTGGTCTCGGAGTCGGCGTATCCCACCGCCCTCTTGAACCAGGTCACGGCCTCGATCGGGTTGCCGTCATAGACGGGGTATCCGCCCTTGTCCATAACCCAGAGCCGGTCGAACATCTTGTAGATGTCGCTGGAGGGCTGGTGGATGTTGGCGATCACGAGGCGGCCGCCGTTGGCCTGCTGCCTGAGGAGGCCCATCACTCTCTCCGAGTCGGCCGAGGAGAGGCCGGATGTCGGCTCGTCGAGCATCAGGATGGAAGGCTCGCGAATGAGCTCGAGGGCTATGTTGAGCCTCTTCCGCTGCCCTCCTGAGATGGTCTTCTTGAGCGGCGACCCAACCTTGAGGTCCTTCGCGAAATCGAGCTCAAGGTTGTTGAGGACGGACATCACCTTGCGGTGGATCTCCTCTTCGTCCAGTCCGTCGAAACAGAGCCTCGCAGTGTAGTAGAGGTTCTCATAGACGGTGAGCTCCTCGATGAGGAGGTCGTCCTGGGGGACGTAGCCCAGGATGGATTTGACTTCGGGGCTTCCTATAGGGTGCCCGTTGACGTCCAGAGTCCCGCTGTCCGGGCTCAGGGAGCCGTTAAGTATGGAAAGAAGCGTCGATTTGCCGACGCCGCTTCCGCCCATTATGGCCACCAGCTCGCCTCCGCGGAGCGAAAAGCTCATGCCGTGGAGGCCGTTGTCGCTGTTCTTGTAGCGGAACTCCAGGTCGCGCCCGCGGAAAACCACCTTGGCCGCGGAGTCGTCTTCATAGACACGGTAGGCCGTGGAAAAATGGACGGGGGCGCCCCTGCGGCTCTTCATCACGCCGCTTTTCTCCCATATTCGGAAAGCTCCGGGGAGAAGCGGCACATCGTTGAAAAGGACCTCCCCGCTGCCGTCGTAGGTGAAAACCAATGTGCTTTCGGAGGCGATCCAAAGGGTCTTCACCGTGCCTTCATAGCCGGGGAAACTCTGGATCCGGACGGCCTCCGACTCCCTCCCTGCGACAAAGTCGCGGAAATCGGAGAGCATCTCCGCTGACACATTGAAGTCGGAGGCGATGTAGGAAAACACCTCTTCGTCGTCGACCCCCGCGAACTCCATGAGACGGAGGAGTATCATCGAAAGCTCGTCCCTGGGGATGAGGGGCCGGATACTTTTGCAGATGCCGGCCGATATTGCCAGCTTGTCTATGCTGTCGTTGTCGTCATAGACGCTCCGGAAATCGGAGTAGAGGGACACGTATTCGGAAGTGTCCCTGAGGCCGAGGTGGGAGGAAAGGTAGTCGTGGAGAAGCTTCTCGGAATGCCCGACATCGACGTTGTGCCTTGCGCCGACAAGCGCAAACAGGTTGACAAGGCCGGATATTATGGTGTCGTTGAGCATTCCGGGAAGGGGTTATTCGTCGTAGAGGGTCGGGTCGAAGCCGGCGAGGGCTTCCTTGCGCTCGCGGCAGGTCGCGCAGATGCCGCAGTGGTGCTCACCGCCCTTGTAACAGGAATAGGTAAGGGAGAAATCGACCCCCGCGGCGAGGCCGCGGAGGGCGATGTCCCGTTTTGTCAGGTTGCAGTACGGCGACACTATGTGGACGCCGTTGTAGGTCCCGGCCGCGGCCGCGGCATCGAAGGCGTCGATGAATTCGGGACGGCAGTCGGGGTAGATGTCGTGGTCGCCGGAGTGGTTGGCTATGAGGACCGAGTCGAGGCCGAGATCCTCGGCGAGGCCCGTCGCGACGGCAAGCATGATGCCGTTGCGGAAGGGGACTACGGTCGAACGCATGTTCTCGTCGGCATAGACGGCGTCGGGAATCTCGTCGCCGCCCTCGAGAAGGCTGCTCCTGAAGTATTTTCCGATGAACTCCAGGGAGATCACCTTGTGGGGGATGCCGAGAAGCGAGCAGTTGGCGTTCGCGCAGGCTATCTCCCTGGCGTTGTGCTTGGAGCCGTAGTCGAAGGAGACGGCGAGCTCGATGGAGTCTTTGTACTCGTGGAGGAGCGTGGTCGAATCCAGGCCTCCGGAATAGATAAGGATGGCTCTCATAGTCCGGCAGGGGCTTTAGGCGACGGCTTTCTTCGCTTTCTGGGGATCCTTGAAAAGGACCATGAAGAGCACGCCGACGACGAAGGCGTAACCGGCGAAGATGTACCAGGCGGTCGACCAGTTGGCGGGCGTGTTGAACACGTCGCAGGCGTCGACGACCGCGCCGGCCGCGAGGGTGCCTATCGTGGCGCCGAGGCCGTTGGTCATGAGCATGAAGATGCCCTGGGCGCTGGAACGGATGTCGGAGGCGGCGTTCTGCTCGACGTAGAGGGCGCCGGAGATGTTGAAGAAGTCAAACGCGACGCCATAGACGATGCAGCTGAGGATGAAGAGGAGCACTCCCGGGAAAGCGGGGTTCCCCAGGCCGAAGAACCCGAAGCGGAAGACCCAGGCGAACATCGCGATAAGCATCACTTTCTTGATGCCGAACTTTTTCATGCAGAACGGGATGAGGAGGATGCAGAGGGTCTCGGAAATCTGGCTGATGGAAATCAGTGCGTTGGAGTTCTTGACTGCAAAGGTGTCGGCGAGGGCCGGATCCGCGGCGAAGGAGCCGAGGAAGGCGTTGGCGTAGCCGTTTGTAATCTGGAGGGAGGCTCCGAGGAGCATCGAGAATATGAAGAATATCGCAAACTGCGGATCCTTGAACAGGGAGAAGGCCTTGAGGCCGAACGCCTCGGAAAGCGAGGCCGGCTTCTCATCCTTCCTGACAGGGCAGGAAGGCAGGGTCAGCGCGTAGCCGCAGAGGATCAGCGAGATGATGCCGGAGGAGAGCATCTGGGTGTAGCTGTCCTGCATCTGGACGCCCTTGAAGGAGAGGAAGTTGGTCAGAAGCATCGAGCAGATGAAGCCCACGGTGCCGAAAACGCGGATCGGGGGGAAGTCCTTGACGGTGTCCATCCCGGCCTTGGTCAGGGCGTTGAAGGCGACGGAGTTGGCGATTGCGATCGTCGGCATGAAGAAAGCGACGCTGATGCTGTAGAGGACGAACAGCGGGGCGAAGGAGACCTGCCCTGCGGCCATCATGCAGTAGATGCCGGCGCCGCCCATGAACAGGCCGGCGAGCCCGTGGCAGAGGGAGAGGACTTTCTGTGCTTCGATCTTGCGGTCGGCGACTATGCCCATCAGGGTCGGCATAAACAGGGACACGATGCCCTGCATCGCATAGAACCACTTGATCTGGGGGCCGAGGCCAATGCCGCCGAGGTAGCGGCCAAGGGACGTAAGGTAAGCTCCCCACACTGCGAACTCCAGGAAGTTCATCAGGATGAGCTTAAAGATCAGCTGTTTGTTTTTCATACTGGTATTTGGGCTTTAGTTGTTTGATTGCCTGCAAAACAAACAAAGATAAAAAGTTTACGGGAAAATCACTATATTTGGAGGTCAAAATTTTGATATGCCTTTCAGCTTTACCCTTTCAGCGCGCGACAGTGCATCTTCGGCAAGGGCCGGTCTTATCAAGACCGACCACGGGGAGATCCATACCCCCATCTTCATGCCCGTCGGAACTGTAGGGTCCGTCAAAGGCGTCTATCACAGGGATTTGAAAGAGGACATCGGCGCCGAGATCATCCTCGGAAACACTTATCACCTCTACCTCCGTCCGGGCCTCGACGTACTTCACGAGGCCGGCGGACTCCATAGGTTCGAAAGCTGGGACCGCCCCATCCTGACGGACAGCGGCGGCTTCCAGGTCTTCTCCCTGACTCCTATCCGCAAACTGAAGGACGAAGGCTGCACCTTCTCCTCCCACATAGACGGCTCCCGCCACACCTTTACCCCTGAGAACAACGTCGATACCCAGCGCATCATCGGGGCCGACATAATGATGGCCCTCGACGAGTGCTGCCCGGGAGACGCCGACTACTCCTACGCCGAGCGTTCCCTCAAGATGACCCAGGGCTGGCTGGAGCGCTTCGTCAGGCGTTTCGACGAGACGGAACCGCTCTACGGCTACTACCAGGCCATGTTCCCCATAATCCAGGGCTGCGTCTTCCCTGACCTCCGGAAAAAGGCGGTCGAGCATGCGGTCGGCTTCGACCGCGACGGCTACGCCATCGGCGGCCTCGCGGTAGGGGAGCCCACCGAGAAGATGTACGAGATGCTCGAGCTCGTCTGCCCGCTCCTTCCTGCGGACAAGCCCCGCTACCTCATGGGAGTCGGGACGCCGTCGAACATCCTCGAGGGCATAGCCCGAGGGGTGGACATGTTCGACTGCGTGATGCCGACCCGGAACGGTAGGAACGCCATGCTTTTCACATGGGAAGGCGTAATGAACATGCGTAACGCCAAATGGGCGTCCGATTATTCCGAAATCGACCCTCTCGGCACGTCGTTTGTCGACCACGCCTACTCGAAGGCCTACCTCCGTCACCTTTTCGTCGCAGGCGAGATGTTCGCCGCGATGATAGCCTCGGAGCACAACCTGGCCTTCTACCTGGACCTCGTCCGGACGGCGCGCCGCCACATCGAAGAAGGCGACTTCGCCTCCTGGAAGGAGTCCGCCGTCAAAAAACTTTCAAGGAGGCTGTAGGATGCTGAGAAAACTCGACTGGTACATAATCAAGAAGTTTATGATGACCTTCTTCATGATGATACTTTTTATCATCGTGATCGTCATCATCTTCGACATCAGCGAGAAGATCGACGACTTCGTCTCCAAGCAGGCTCCCCTCAAGGCCATAGTCTTTGACTACTACCTCAATTTCATACCGTATTTCATGAATATGTTCAGCCCTCTGTTCGTGTTCATTACGGTTATTTTCTTCACCTCCAGGATGACGGCCAATTCTGAGTTCGTCGCCATCCTCTCCTGCGGCGTTAGCTACCACAGGATCATGCGTCCGTATTTCCTGTCGGCGGCCTTCATCGCGCTGCTTTCCCTCTCGCTCAACCTCTGGGTAATCCCGCGCTCCAACGCGACGAGGCTGCGTTTCGAAGAGCAGTACATCAAGCACAGGAACGCCCTTTCCGGGCGGGATGTCCACTACAAGCTCGAGGAAGGGAAGTTCGTCTATGTGGAGTCCTTCTCCACCTGGAACAACACGGCCTACAATTTCACCCTCGAGAACATCGAGAGCGACCGTCTCGTCTCCAAACTTTCCGCCGAATCGGCGAAGTGGGACAGCCTCACATGCAGCTGGAAACTCAAGAACTGGGTCCTCCGCGACTACTCCAGCGGCCTTGAGGACAAGGTCACTACAGGGAAGCAGCTAGACACCCTCATCAGCCTTACCGTCGATGATTTCCGCCGCACTTCCAAGACGGTCCAGCAGATACCGAACAAGGACCTCAACGCCCTGATCCGGACTCAGAAGCAGAGAGGCGACGCCAATACCGCCTTTCGCTGCCGTTCTCCGCGTTCATCCTTACTATAATGGGAGTCTCGCTTTCGACCAAGAAGCGCCGCGGCGGCATCGGGTGGAACATGGCCATCGGAATAGGCCTCAGCTTCTCCTACATCCTTTTTATGCGCTTCAGCGAAATGTTCGTCTACACCGGCGCCCTGCCTCCGGCGATAGCCATCTGGATGCCTAACGCCATCTTCGCCGTCGTCGCAGCGATCCTCTACAAGATCGCTCCCAAATAAAATCAAGACTTATGGCGGACAGCAACTTCATAGACTACGTCAAGATCTTCTGCTCCTCCGGACACGGCGGAGCGGGGTCGACGCACCTTCACAGGGCGAAATATGTGCCTAAGGGTGGGCCCGACGGCGGTGACGGCGGTCGCGGAGGGCATATAATCCTGCGCGCCAATCCGCAGTTCTGGACGCTTATCCACCTTAAATACCGCAAGGTGGTGAGGGCCGAGTCCGGCGGCGCCGGAAGTTTCTCGCTCCGC
>CADAXR010000081.1 GCA_902791945.1 uncultured Bacteroidia bacterium | reverse complement strand
TTCACGGCAGCGTCGCGCTTGAGGGCGAAGACCTTTCCGTCGAGGAGGTCTGGTTCCTCTACAGCTATTCGGCAGACACCCTCGACAAGCTGCTCCAGTCCGGGACCAGGGCCAATGCGGAACTCTTGGGCAACGGGACTTTCAGCGCTTCCCTGGAAAGCCTGTTTATGTACGAGAAGTATTATTACGTCGCGTGCGCGAAGGTCGGCGGCAGAGTATTCTATGGTGAAGTCACGAATTTCATGACACTGAAACTCGATGATTACGTCACCGTAGAGACCTTCGACGCGACCTCTGTCGGAGAGGAATCCGCAGTCCTCCACGGCAAACTTACCGTCACCTGGAATGAGCCGCTCGAGACTACGGTCAGATTTATATATCTGGATACGGAGCCGACAGACATATATTCATTCATCTATGGCGGGACACTTCTCCCCGCCACCCTTCAGGCTGACGGCACCTACGAAGCCACACTCAGCGGACTTACCTCCGGCAAGACGTATTACTTTGTCGCCAATGCGACAGTAACCGGATTCAGTTTCTGCGGTGAAATCTTCTCTTTCACGACGCAGACTCCCCCGCCTCCCGCGGACAAAGTCCTCGTGACGGCGCTGACATCGCGAGGTTTCGTCAAGACCGAAGGGAGCAATTCCATATATGTCTATACAAGCAGCGCCCCTTCAGTCAATATAGGAGACGAAATCACCTGCAGCGGAACCGAAACCACCTACAACGGCGTCGCGGAGATCACGGAGCCTACCTACTCGGTCGTTTCATCCGGCAATACTGTGACCTATCCGGAGCCGACCGACATCACAGCCAGTTTCGACTCCTTCTCCAGCACCAAAGCCGATTTCATAACCTTCACGGGGACTCTCACAAAATCAAGTTCCTATTATAATATCTATGTACCTGATGCGTCGGTAACCGGAAGCCTCTCCTACCCTGCCTCCTACCTCAACGCAGACAGTTTCAACGGCAAAAATATCAGGGTCACCGGCTACTACAACGGCATCAACGCCTCAGGCCGGTACAGATATATCATCGCGACGAAAATAGAAGAGATCGGGACTCCGGACCCCGGCGGAGACTCCCTCGGCTGGCTCGAACTTCCTTCGGTACCGGCCGCTGAGGGTACGCTCTACAAAGGCACCTTCTTCTCCGGCGGCGCCCGCAACTACACCTATTTCTACGACAGCGCCTACTACGCCTCGCTGGTCATCGCCTACCCGCTATGCACCGGCCACCTCGGCGGCCAGCGCTACGACGGCGGCTGGATGCTCAACGATAATATCCCTGACAATCAGGAGGTTGACGTAACATATTACAGCTACCGGGTCAACGTCGGGCAGACCAACGGAGACTACTACGACTCCAACCAGAACTACTACGCCAGGGGCCACCAGATTCCGGACGCTTCCCGCCGGGCCATCTACGATATGCAGAGCCAGACCTACTATGTCACCAACTGTACGCCCCAGATTCAGGACGGTTTCAACGACGGCATGTGGTCGGCACTGGAAAATGCCGTGCGCAACTTCACCTATTCAACAGACACGGTTTATGTAGCCACGGGGCCTGTTTACCGCAAAGCAGGCGGCTCGGAGAGCATCACCTACATCAATCCCCAGCCCGATCCCGGAAAATCCGTAGCTCTTCCCAACTACTACTGGAAGGCTGTCCTCAAAGTCAAGCGCTCCGGCGGCACAGTCACCTCCGCCTCTGCCATCGGCTTCTGGTTCGAGCACAAGGTCTATTCCACTGAAGACTATGACTCCTACACCGTCTCGGTGGACAAAATCGAGCAGTGGACCGGCCTGGATCTCTTCACGAACCTGCCCGTGGCAATCGCCGCCCCTGCCGAAGCCAACACCAGCCTGAGCACATTCTCAAGTTTTTAAGGGCGGTTTTTCGCCAATGGTTTGCAAAAACCGGAATTTCTTTCTACTTTTGCACCCCCACAAGGGAAACGGGGGTATAGCTCAGTTGGTAGAGCGATAGGTTCGCAATCTATAGGCCAGGGGTTCGAATCCCCTTATCTCCACCCGATGCAATAGAATTGCAGATGCCGCACAGAATTGTGCGGCATTTTTCGTTAAAGGGCAGACTGTCAAGCGCTCGCGCTTGTAAAGGATTGCCATTTGACGAAAAGCGGTGTAACCGCATCTGCTGCCATGTTAAACGTGGAGTGTAAATACCTGTGTATCAGGGGAATAAAGAAAGTCTTTCCTCCAGATTTCAGGGGGAAAGACTTTCGGTAAGATGCTCATGCAGAGGCGATTAGCCTCCACGGGGCCACGGGGCCACAGGGCAACAGGGCTACGAAGCCAGGGCAACGGGGCCACAGGCCCACGGGCGCGAGGGTTATTCTTCGACGATGGGGGCGTCGGGGGCGTTTTTGGCGACGGAGGCGATGCCGTTCTTCATCGTGACCTCGGAGCTGTACATCTGGCTGGCGCCGATGACCTGGCCGTTGGAGGCTTTGAGGTTGAAGTAGGGCTTTCCGTTCTTTGCAACCTTGACCTCGAATCTGTCGGGGTTGATGGCGTTCTTCTTGACGGACTCTACACCGTTGAGGCAGGCGGCCTTGGTGTTGTAGCCTTCGCTGGTGAGGATGACCTGGCCGTTGGTGGCCTTGAGATTGAACTGGAACTCTCCGTTCTTCCTTACGGAAATGACAAATTTACCCATAGTGCTATTAAAATTTAGGAATTGATATTTTTCTTGTTACTGTTTGTCAAATCTTCGCAAACATAAAAAATTTCCGTCAAAAGCGCAATACACAAATTACAAAACGCGATTTAAACGCATCCAGTGGCACATTTGTTGATTTTTTTGCTATCTTTGTAAGATAAAAGTAAGGCGAATTTGACAGGAAAGGCATTTATAATAGTGCTATCTTGCTTACTTATTGGCACTTATATTTTCGGGCAGAATCAGGAAGAGAACCAGAATCTGACCGGAGAGCACCGTTGCATGACCAGCGAGACGGAGCACGCCGAAGAATTCACCTTCTATTTCCGCTGCAATAAATCGACGATTGACGAAGATTTCCTGACCAACGGGCAGGAGGCCGCCATCCTCCGCGGCATGCTTGAACGCAAAGGCTTCCGCGTCGATACCCTGACCATCTATGCCTACTCCTCCCCCGAAGGCCCGCAGGCATTCAACGCCCAGCTCTCCCGAAGGAGAGCAGAGAGCGTACGCCGCTTCATCCGTGACAATTCCGCCAATGCGCCGAATCACATAATTGTCATCCAGAAGGAGGAGAACTGGCCCGGTCTCCGTCAGACCGTCAGGGAATCCTACCGGAAGGACAACCGCGACGATGTCCTGCGCATCCTCACGTCGGAGTCCGACGACGAGGCTCGCAAAGCGGCCCTCAAGGCGCTCGACGGCGGAAAGACCTACCGCTACATCATCGACACCCTGATGGCCCCGCTCCGCAACGCGACGTTCAAAATCCGCTGGGAGCGACTCACGTCCCGGGGCGATGATCCTCTCATCGCGGCGGCGGCCGCTCTGCCGGTGATCAGCAACTCCCTTACGATGCCGGTATTCCAACCGGTAGCGATACCTGAGCCGGTAGTCGTTCCTGATCCCGAATATGGCAGAAGGACGATTCTCGCCCTCAAGACCAACGGCCTCTACGATGCCTTCACGGCACTCAACTACTCGATAGAAGTTCCCATCGGAAAGCGCTTCTCGTTCGCCTGGCAGCACTATTTCCCCTGGTGGCACACGAAAAAGGACCTCAACCTCTGCCTTCAGTACCTTACCCTCGGCGGAGAATTCCGCTGGTGGTTCGCTCCCAGGCCGGTCGCGGCTTCCGAAAAAAGGGTCGCCCGCGACGTTCTCACCGGCCATTTCCTCGGGGTCTATGGCCTGTGGGGCAAGGCCGACATCCAGGTGAAGCGCTCCATCGGCAACTACCAGTGTGCGAACATCATAAGCGCAGGCCTGACCTACGGCTACTCGATGCCGATGTCCCGCCACTGGAATGTCGAGTTCTCAATAAGCGTCGGCTACGCCCGTATACCCTACCAGAAATACATCCCCTCCGACGACTGGCAGATACTCTGGAAAGATCCGGAGAACGCCGGCGTCCTCCACTGGTTCGGGCCTACCAACATAGCCATCAGTTTCGTCCGTCCCATCGCCATAAATTACAGGAAGAAATGAGACGGACACTGATTCATATTCTCCTGCTTGCCCTTGTGGTCACGGGCTGCGACTTCCGTCCTCTTGCTGACATGAACAACGTCAGCTATGTCCGTGTCTATATCGACGAGGATATTACCAACGTGACCGGCGGCTACTGCCACCCGGAGTTCAGGCACCCCATCTGGCGCCGTCCGGACATCTTCCGCATCGCCCTCTACGACACCGGCAGCGGAGACATCGTCGCCGAGCGCTACCTGCGCCACCAGGGCGACGACGAGAGGGGCCACTACTACGACGGATATATAATAGTGGATCCCGGCACCTACCATTTCGCCGCCTGGAATTTCGGCACGGAGACGACAGTAGTGGACAAGGAGAACAACCTTTTCCGCGCCAATGCTTCCACTCGGGAGATATATACCCGCAACCGTTCAGACTTCGAATCCGTCCGCTACGACGCGGATCACCTCCTTCTCGCCGAAGAGAGGGATATAAATATTCCACGCCACGAGAAGATAGACACCCTCCGCGACGCCGGCGGCAATCCATTCTTCACCGCAAGCAGCATTGTCAAATCCTACTACGTCCAGATCGGCGTGAAGGGCAGCCGCTGGCTTTCCTCCGCATCGTCGCTCATCAGCGGAATGTCCGCCGGAGCACATCTCTATGACCGCGACATCACCGCCTACGGAGAGACGGCCCTTTCCTTCGGAATGACGGGCGGCCTCATCGGAGGCGATGAGGAGCACGCATGCATCTATTCTACCTTCGGCACCTTCGGGCGCCTCGAAGGCACCTCCAGCGAGCTCAAAATCACATTCGAGGTCGTCACGACCTACGGTAGCAAGTTTGAAGTGACCGTCCCGATGGACGAAGTTTGGCTCACCGAAGACGCCCTGCAGCGGCAGTGGCTCATCATCGATGAAGAAATTGAAATACCCGAGCCGCCCGAGCCGGAGGAAGGGGGGATGAACCCCGCAGTTGACGACTGGGGCGATGTAGAAAGCGATATTGTTATTTAATATATGTTTAACCCAAAGTTTTTATCAATTATGAAAAAAACACTTTTCCTTGCAGCCATCGCTTGCGTAGCGCTTGCTGGTTGCGCCAAGAACGAGAAGACACCCGCCGCGACCGACGGAGGCCTCATCTCCTTCTCCCCCATCTCGCACAGTATCTCGACCAGGGCCGAGTACTATGGTGAGCAGAACGCCACCTACACCGGTGACGGCTCCACCTACGAGAAATTCACCGCTTATGCCGCCTACACCGAGGACGCCAGCACCGTCCCTGCAGACGACTTCTTCCCTGCCGAAGGCGTCGAGTGCGTCTACAACACGACCGGTGACTACTGGGCTCCTACGACCACTTATCTGTGGCCCAAGGCCGGTTACCTCACCTTCCACGCCTTCTCCCCTTCCGCCCTTACCCCTTGCAGCGGAACCGTATCCAACGCCTGGATGGCCGGTATCACCGTCTCCAACTTTGTCGCCTCGACGAATATGGACCAGCAGGTCGACCTCCTCTACAGCGACTACAACCTCTATCAGCAGCGCAAGGACTACACTCCCGGAAACGGAATGCCCTACGATGACGACGACAACAGCGCCTTCATCCACAACGGCGTCAACCTCATCTTCCGCCACGCCCTCAGCGCCGTTCAGTTCCGCGTCGTGACCGACCAGGACTACGCAGCTGCCGCCAACGCGAAGCACGAGTTCACCGTGACCAAGATCGAGGTCCTCAACGCCAACTACAAGGGTGAGTTCCACGAGAACCGCAAGGGCGACGCCTCCAACGACTATGCGAATGCCGCCGCCGGCAGCATCACCTTCAACAAGGACAACGCCGTGACCGCCTCCCCGTACTGGGTCCCCGCCGCCGACGAGACGACCTACACCGCCTTCAGCGGTTCTACCGACGTCACCACCGCCGACGCCGCTTCCGCCAAGACCTTCGGCGACTACGGCAAGCTCATGCTTCCCATGCCGCAGGCCCTTGCCCACAGCGCCAACGAGGTCACCGTCAAGGTCACCTACAACTACAAGTTCACCCTCGGCTCCGTCGAGCACAGCTACACCGGCCTCACCAGCACGGTCTCCCTCGCAGGCGCCCAGGCCAAGAAGTACAACGGAACGACCGAGGACTACAATGTCAACTACTGGCTCATCAACCACAAGTACCTCTACACCCTGGTCTTCACCCTCGATCCCATCGTCTTCGATCCCAAGGTCGAGGCCTTCGTTGAGGTTTCCGACATCAACATCGACCTTCCTTACCAGAACAACTAGTTTTTCATAATTGACGACGCTACGCAACATACAGGGATGCCGCCGCGCTTCCGCCGCCCTCGTGCTGGGCGCGGCGGCCCTCCTCGTATGCGCCTGCAAGGTTGACCGCACAGGATACGATCCTGACACGCCGCTCACCTTCGACCCTTCCCTCGTCAGCGCCCCGTTCGGGGTTGACGTCTGGGAGTACCCGGAAGGAGGCGACATCCGTGAAAGCACCGTCTTCCTCCGCGACGCCGTCGTGGTGCAGGATGGAGACGTGTGGGTACCGGAAAGAGCGGTGCTATGGCCATCCCGCGACAGACGCCTCTGCCTTCTCGCCCACGCACCGTACGGTTCCGCATCCTCGGTAACCCTGGATCGCGGAGTCGAATTCAAGGGCGTGGACGCGGAGTCGCTGACGGAAGAGCTGCTCTACAGCGATTTCGTCGAAGGTGCGTCCAAGGGGAACGGAGGAGTCATCCCCGTTTCATTCAGGGAGGCCCTCTGCCACGTGGATTTCCGCATGCGCACCGACGCCTTCCCTTCGGAGAAGGGGTAAAGTCCGTGAGCATCCTTTCCGTCTGCTCGGCCGGCGATTTCCGGTCGCTGCCGGAGCCTGGATGGACAGTCATCGGAGAGCCTGCGGAAAAGGAGATCTTCAGCGGCGAATTCCTTGCCGTCGGCGAACCCGCCCCGGTCTGTGAATCCCGCAGAATGATCCCGCAGCGCCTCGAGACCGCTTTCAGGGCGGAAATCGACTACACGGACACCAACGGCATACTCACCCACTGGGACGTCACAAGCAACACCGTCGTCAAAACACTTCTTCCCGGAAGGCACTACACCTTCACCCTTTCATTTATTGTGGATAACTGTACGCTGAAGGCTGAATGAAAAAACGGATTCTCATACTGCTGGCCGCTGCCGTGACCCTTGCGGGTTGCGTCAAGTCCGCGCCCGGCCCCGACAAGGGCCGGAAGGAGCCCGTGTACTTCAACGTACCCGTCGTATCCCCCACCAGGACGGATCCCGGAGTGTCCAACTCCGAGGTCGGACAGAACTACGACACCAGGGAGCACTTCAACGTCTTCGCCCTCGACCAGGACAGGCCGTTCGCAGAGCTCACCCCGCAGCTCAAGGCGCGCTACTACATGCACGACCTCGAGTGCGCCTACGACTCTTCGGTCGACGGATGGGTGCCCGTCACCCAGTATTTCTGGCCGCCGTTCTCAGACGGGAGGTTCTACCTGTCGTTCCAGGCCTTTTCTCCCACGGTGGCGGAAGAGGACATGGATACCCTCTCCCACGACTGGACCGACGGATTCACCTTCTCAGGCTTCAGCCCGAGGGCGGCGGGGCAGCAGTACGACCTGCTGTATACCGATATCCACAAAGACAAGCAGCGCGCCAACTATACACCCGATCCGGGCTATCCCTACGACGACACGTCAGCGAACCCTTGGCAGGGCATCGACCTCAATTTCCGTCACGCCCTGACCTCAATCGCTTTCAAGATCCGCGCAAACGTCGACGAGCACGCCCTCCAGACCGTCAGGCTGCAGAGCATCAGGGTCGTACAGGCCTGGGACAAGGCTACCTTCGCCCAGAACCTGTCCGGAAGCGCCCCCGCCTGGACCCCGGACGCCGATGCGACGGAGACGTCCTACTACGCCTACCGCAACACCGGCGCACCTACCGCCGGAGTCCAGCTTACCGCGAACGACTACACGGCTCCCAATGTCCTGCTCCTCATTCCGCAGGCCCTTGATCACACTTCGACAGGACACCACGTGAGGATAGAGGTAAGCTATTCCCGCACGACCGGCGGGTCCACGACGGTGTCGACCGACACCATCGACCTCGTGACCGGCAACGAAAACAGCTACTACCAGTACAGGGACGAAAGCGACAACCTCGTCGACATCGACAGCTGGAAGACCGGCTATCGCTACACCTACCATTTCACTATCAACCTCTTCAAGATTTTCGTAGATCCGTCAGTTGATCCCTGGCTGGACTACGGAGAAATCGATGTGGACATTTAGGATGAGAAAGAATCTTGCATACTGCCTCATAGCCGCAGCGGCGCTGCTCCTGTCCTGTGAAAAGGACGGGCGCAGGGCAGTGACTGACGCCCCGGCGGCCCCCGTACGCTTCGAAGTGGAGCAGGAGGCCCCCGTGACGAAGGCGCTAATAAGCCAGGACAGCGATCTCATCCACGCCTGCACGCCGGTCGCAGACGGCGGCCTCGGCAAGGCCATAGGCCTCTGGGCGGCCATCACCGACGCACAGGGCAGGACGACCAACGACGTCTTCAGCGGCGTCCAGCTCCGCTGGTTCGACCGCGAGGGCGGCCACGAGTACAACCCCGACGATTCCGAAGAGGACAACCGCAGCAAGTGGAACACAGTGATAGTGGACGAGCAGGGCGAACGGGCCGGCGAAGTCTACTGGCGGCCGGGAGAGACCTACCGTTTCCGCGCCTACTACCCCGCAGGCGTGGAGCTCAGGGAGAACACCAGCGCCAGCACCTTCATCGCCGATTACAGGACGAGCACCCAGCAGGACGACATGATGGCGGGATACCAGAAAGTCACCCTGACTACGCTCAGCGACCTCCAGCAGCACGTAAAGCTGAGGATGAAGCACATGCTTTCCGCGGTGAGGGTCACCGTCCGCTTCAATGACGACTTCCCTTCCAGAGACAGCCTCACAGGCGTCTGGGTAGAGAACGGCGACAGCGGAGAATTCGTGGAATACGGCCTTCTGGTCTTCGGCGACGGCACTGAAGCCGGCGTCGAAAGCGTCCAGTGGTACGGTATCCAGGCCCCGCTGCCCGGAGAGAAGATCTACGAGTGGACTACATCCCCGGGGATCCCCTTCTCCAGCACGACGGCGACCAGGGCTACGGCCTATCAGCCCACGGATGCCTCAAGCACCGTGACAAAGGGCGAGTTCTACACCGGGAACGACGGCTACGTGCTGTCCATCCCCCAGACCATCGGGAAAGACGTCAACATCTGCTTCACCACGAAGAACAGCCTCGGCTACGTGTTCAAGGCCCCCATTCCGGAAGGAACGGTCCTTGAGCCGGGCTACCGCTACACCTTCAACATCATTATCAGTAAGCTGGATGTCGAACTGCTTATCACGATAAAGCCGTGGAACGAACTGGAGTCATCCTATTCAATTAATTTTTAACCCAAGATGAGGAATTTCCGGACACTCGCAACGATATGGGCCGCGATCCTTCTAGTCGCGGGATGCGGAGAGAAGCTGCAGGATCGCGCCATAGAAAGCGCCCCTGCGGACCTTACGTTCTCCGTCAGCATTCCGGCAATTTCCGTCGGGACAAGGGCCGGATACGCCGACGGGGCTGTCTCCCCCGCCGACACCGTCGGCTGGAAGAGATGGGAGCTTCTGGTGGACGGCCAGTCGATGTACCGTCTTACGCTCTTCCTCATCAACATCAACGAAAACACCCTCGTGGCCTACCGGGACTTCCACGCCGGCGGCGACTACTGCGCCGACGCAGGCAGGGAGAACGGATTCTGCACGCCCGACGGCACTCTCCTCCCTTCCGGTACGCCATACACCGTAGCGGCGACAGCCCACTTCAGCTACCTGTATCCTCTCCATGGCGACCCTGCGACTTCCGTCGAAAAGCTCCGTTCCGGCGACTACAGGCTGCTTGCCGTTGCAAACTACTCCTCTGTCGGGCCCGTCACGTCTGAAACCGGCCCGAAAAGCTACGCCGGGCTTAAGGATAACGGCACATCCTTCACTTCCATTGTGGACGGGGTCATCTCGGCGTTCAACGCCAACCTTACGGAAGGCCTTACCGATTTCACCGCTGACAATCCGTCCTATGCGCCGCTGTTCAATTATGACATACGCACCATCAAGGTTGACGGGACCTATTCAGGCGCCGCCGACGAGCAGTACGTCTGCGAACAGAGGCCCCAGCCACTTTCCCTGGTAAAGGACTTCATCGTTCTCTCCGGCACCTGCCACGTGGACGGCGAGATGGTCCGCACCTATTCCCGCATCCGACTGACACTCAACAACGAGAGTTCATCGGAAGATCTGACCCTCAACAGCTTCGCTTTCCTTTCACCCATATCGCAGAAGCAGACCTACCTCTTTGATTTCGGCGACGGAAGCCGCTTTGACGACTTCGGCGACGGAGCCGGAGTTCCGGCCCTGGACGCGCCCGACGCCATACACGCCTACCCAGGAGACGGGCTTGTGGTCCCTGTCGAAGACAGCCGGCTCCTCTACGACGCCTACATCCTCGAGAGCAGATGTGGCGACGAACCCTACAAATACAAGGTCGACCTCGAGTACGCCAATGTCAATACGACGGAGATTACGCTCACCGACGGTCAGCCCATACGTACTGTGGCGGCTCTCAAGAGCGCCTGGCTGGCAGGACATTACAAGTATCTTATCAAGACCGTAAGCAACGACCGCGGATTCATGTATGACAATACCCTCAATGACAGCGCTACTGCAGCCAACAAAAGGGTCTTTGCCGAGAATGTCCAGCAGCAGGGAGTCAAGACATGGCTTGACAAGAACATCATGGGTGGTACACGCACGGCGACAGTTATTCCGGACGCCAATCTCGTGCTCAGCATGATAGACGGCAGCGACATAACCGCCCTGCGGCTCGACGGCGACTACGAGAATTTCATCTGGACGCTGGAGCGCGCGGGAGACGGCCAGTATTTCATCCTCAATGAAGCTACCGGACAGTACTGGGACAAGAATATCGTCACAAATGACAACAGCCGCAGGCTCAAAACAACGATGATCGGCTACTCCTATTATTCGCCCGTCAATTTTGCCGACGGCTCCACCACCGGGATTGCCTTCATGAACGGAGTCTCCTCGGGAGCGCCATGTTATCTGACCAGAGACATGTATGGTCACGCCGATGCCAACAAGAAGACGGTCAACGACATGTGGGCGCTCTACGCCTGCAACAGCGGCACACCTGCAGCGGCGGTGAAGGTCATTCCCCTGCAAGTAATCGATCCGGTGACCAATCAGCCGCAAGACCTTGAAGAGCTCAGCCGCAACGACTTTATCAAGGTAAACATCTTCGCCTCCATCCAGCCGGACGGCGGCATCATTTACTTCAAGGTCATCCCCTGGGTGCCCAATGAAGGAGAAATAGAATTCGAGTAAGATGACTAGATTCCGTCATATCGTCATACTGGCCCTTCTCGCCCTCTCCGGCTGCGTCCGCGAGAGCGAGCCTTTCGAGTCACCCGTCGGCGAGGACACATGGGTCACGATTCCCTTTGGGGCCGCAAACTACGGCCCCGTCGAGGTCGTGACAAAGAGCGACACCGGAATCATCGGTGAATCCCGTATCAAGAACCTGTTCCTTTTCATCTTCTCCGAAGACGGTTCCAAGCGCCTCTACGCCCATTTCTTCGACGAGCGCAACCTCGGAGCCAAAGCAGACATACTCGCCGGCCAGTTCGACGGCTGGTGGCGGACCAACTCCACCGACCGCAGCGACAAATACGGCGCATACACCCTTGACTCTCCCGACGAGAGCAAATGGACCAACGGCGGGCTCCGCATCAAGGCGCCGCAGGCCGTCGGCAAGATCTACGCAGTCGTCAACATCGACGGCGACATGATCAACGTTTCCCCCGAAAGCCTCAACCTCATCCGCACCGAATCTGCCCTCAAGGCCCTTACGGCCCACATGCAGCAGCCGACCCTCCAGCGGAACGGCTACTTCCCGATGACCGGCGTCAAATCGCCGGTAAAGATCGTCGGCGGCTCCGATGCCGTGCAGTGGTACAACGGAAGCACGTGGACCGACAACTGGTATCTTCCCCTCGAGAGGATGGACGCGAAGATCCAGTTCAAGATACAGGTAGATGTGGACAACGCCACCTATGACGGAGTGGACACCTACCGCCAGCTCAAGCACTTCCATCCGGAGTCCTGGCAGGTTATCAATATGCCGAAGGGCTGCACGGTGTTCGCCGACCCTTCCGCAACGCGCGACACCGACGCTGCGGAGGCGGAAGGCTATTTCGACTCCATTCCCGTCCCTACCGAGACCACTGAAAACGCCGAGACCGAACCGGTCTACGGTTTCACCTTCTACATGATGGAAAACCGCGAAAGCGCCAATAAGAACGGCAGTGTCCCGGGAGCGACCGCCGGAGAGCGCTATCACAAGCGCGACCTCCGCAAGAAGAACCCGGACGGCACCTACGCCATGACTTCCGGAAATATGTGGGAATATGCGCCGGAGATGGGTACCTATGTAATTATAAAAGGTACCCTGAATATGGATGTACTGGTGGCCTCCGACGCCAAGGACCAGACCCTCAGCGCCGACGTCACCTATGTGATCCACCTCGGCGACTTCGCTACCGACCAGGACAACTACGACATCCTCCGCAACCACTACTACACCTACACGATGACCGTCAAGGGCGTGGACAAGATCATCCTCGAAGTGACCACCTCGCAGTACGGGCCGTCCATGGTGCAGGAGCTCAACGCCGGAGCGTCGGGCTCGGTCAACGTCGCGAAAGAATCGACCTTTACCTTCGACGCCCACTACGGGCAGAGGGTGTTCTGCTTCGACGCTGAGCACGTCGATCCGAACCACTGCTTCTGGTATGTCAAGACCCCGTTCGGAAAGGAAGGCATTCCCCCGAGGATCGGTGACGCGGACATTCCAACCGGCTACGACTACAAGTGGGTACACTTCATGGTCAACGACGTCGATGACACCGCGACGGCGGACTCGCTCCGTTACGGAAGATATCCCTATATCCACCACAACCACCCCTATCCCGGCGACGACAGTCCCAGGCTGATGAACGTGGTGCAGTTTACGCAGTATCTGAGGCAGCAGAAGAACCTATACCTTGCCGGCGAAGAGAACGATTTCCGCGCCGAATACGACCAGCAGTGGTACGACTGGTCGTTCATCGACGCCGACATGGAGCACGGCGTCACCGGCGGCGGCCTCAACTCCAGGACCGACCTCACCCAGGCTGAGAAGGAGGCCATCGCCCAGGGCAACGCCAGCCGTCACCGTATCTATGTGACGGCGTTTGTCGACGAGTTCTACTATGAAGAGAACCCCATCAACCCTGCCAACACTCCCAAGGACTACTGGAAGAGTTTCTGCAACCAGCCCAACAGGATGATGTTCCTGCTGTGCGACAGCTACTTCTCCCTCGACAAGGCTTCCACCACGACCGGCTCCGTCATCACCATCCGTCAGCACTCCATCCAGACCCCGTATAACCTTACCCGTACGTCCGATGAGCTCGACGAGGGCTGGGGCACGGAGACCATCGACGAGACGGAAGGCATCCTGTGGTTCTACAGTCAGGCCGAGCACGCGTATTCACGCGGAAGGAACTATACGACCTTCGCCAACGAGATTCCCGACTACGTGTCGCTGCCCGTCAACAGCAAATACAACGGCCGCTACAACACGGCATCCAACTGGCAGATTCTGCGTAACGGAACCTTCTACAACGACATGCACTGGGCCGACCACCTTGACTACACTGCGGAGAATGACGCCAACTATGTGTTCCTGAAGGATGACCCCGACGACACCTCGGACGCCACGATGCGCTGGTCCTGCATGATGCGCAACCGCGACAACAACGGCAACGGCATCATCGATGCCGAGGAGATCCGCTGGTACATGGCCTCCAGCGAGCAGGTTCTGGATATGTTCCTCGGAGGACAGGGTCTTTCCGAGGATGCAATGACCTACTCCCAGACCTGGGCCAGCCGGGAAGGGCGCTACCCTGCCACCGACCTCTACTTCCCCAATGTGGACAGATGGAGGGTCCATTACATCTCCAGCACTATTAACAAGAATACCTACACGGGAAAGAATCTCCCGGATATGCTCCGCGCCGAGGAAGGTCCGAATATGGGCGAAGGCTACTATCACATGGACGTGTACTGGGATAACAGCCACAAGCAGGGCCGTTTCACGACCCGCTGTGTCCGCAATCTCGGGCGTGACGAAATCGAGTGCAACCCCGCAACCGCCGCAACCGTGATTGCAGACCAGAATCAGATACCGACCCCTATGGTTCTGGCGACTCCTTCCCCCGGCACTATTTCTTCCAACACAGTCTACACCTTCGACTGCCGCAACATCAACGAGAAGTCGCTACGCTACTTCTCCTCCTTCGAACTCGAGCCGGACAACGAATTCAGCCAGAGCTCCAGGTTGTGGAAACGTTTCGAGACGGGCCCGTACATCCTGATGAGCGACTATACAGGGAGCCAGAACGGCCCGGTCAATTACGACTATCTCCACCAGATGCTCCTTGAAGGCCGCTCCCCCTGCCCTGAAGGCTACCGCGTTCCCAATATCCGTGAAGCCACCGTCATGTTTTATTTCGCTCCAAAGAGCTGGTGGTCCGGCTGCCCCCAGACAATGGTCAGCACATACGTCAACTGCTGTTACAAATACGGAAACGGATTTGACTATGCTTCCACCGGAATCAATAGCGAAAAGACCAAACACTCCTGGGACGTCCTGGGCTACAACCAGCGCATAACACTTGGTATGTCCGGCAATTGTTACCGCATCCGCTGCGTCCGCGACATCCCCGATTAGCGCAATAACCATTCAAAATCTATTGCTATATTTGCGTCATTATGAGAAAAACGTTGTTTATAGCCATAGCGGTTACGGTCGGCATAATTGCCGCGGCCTCCTGCGGCGGCGGATCCGGCTGGACTCCCGCTGAGAAAGCCGTCATCGACGGCCCGGAGGTGATGTACGTCTGCACCATGCCGGCGGACAGCGCAGTTCTGAGGGCAGAAAGCGTAGATATCAGCGAGAAGATG
>CADAXR010000080.1 GCA_902791945.1 uncultured Bacteroidia bacterium | reverse complement strand
AAATCGTGGGTGCTGCCGGCGAGCTTGTCGCAGACCATATCCTGGTGGGCCTGGAGCACCACGGCGGGGAGATTCTCCTTGCCGGGGGCGGCTTCCCTGATAATGAGGACGTTGCCGGTCTTGTCAGTGCGGCATTCAAGTGAGCGCTCCGCAGCGAACTGCTGCAGGAAAGCTGTCATAGGCTCTTCGTGGCCGGACTCTCTCGGAATCCGGAGTATCCTTTCGAAAAAGGACAGGACAGATGCTGAATCCATATTATATATAGAATGTTACCTTTCGACAGTGACGAGGAGCATCTCCTCGAGGTCGGCTACATAGCGGCGGATCTCCTTGTCGGTGGAGATGAGGGCGGCGACGGTGTTGCAGGCGTGGAGGACCGTAGCGTGGTCCTTGCCGCCGAGGGTCGAGCCGATAGTCGCGAGGGAGCAGCCGGGAAGAAGGTTCCGGCACTCGTACATCGCGATTTGGCGCGCCTGGACTATCTGGCGCTTGCGGGTCTTGGAAAGGAGAGTCTCCCTCGTTATGTTGAAATACTCGCAGACGGTCTTGACGATGCCGTCGAGGCTGATGTCGTTCTGCTGCTCGCCGACGATGTCGGAGACGACCTGGTCCGCAAGGGCGACCGTGATCTCACGACCGGCGATCGTGGCGTGGGCCATGAGGGAAATCAGTGCGCCCTCAAGCTCACGGAAATTGGTCTTGATGCGGGTCGCGAGGTGGACGAGGACGTCGTCCGGGATGGACATCCCCTCGCGGAAGCTCCTTGCACGGAGCATCCCGAGCCTTGTCTTGAAATCAGGCTTTTTGAGCTCTACGTTGAGACCCCACTTGAACCTGGAAAGGAGCCTCTCCTCGAAATCCTGGAGGTCGGAAGGGGCGCGGTCCGAGGTGAAGATAAGCTGGCCGCCGCTCTGGTGGATGTGGTTGAACACGTTGAAGAATGTGTTCTGCGAGCCCTGGCCCTTGAGCTCGTGGATGTCGTCCACGATGAGTACGTCGATCTTCATGTAGTAGGCCATGAAGGAGGTCAGCATGTTGCGCTTGACGGCGTCCATGTACTGGGTCTTGAACTCGTTGCCGGAGACATAGAGGACGATGAGCTCGGGGAAACGCTCCTTGATGGCGTTTCCAATCGCCTGGGCGAGGTGGGTCTTTCCGAGACCCGGGCCGGCGAAGAGGAACAGCGGGTTGAAGGAGGTCTTGCCCGGGGCGGCGGCTATGCTGCCGCCTGCCACTATGCCCATCTTGTTGCACTCACCCTCGACAAGCGTCTCGAAGCGGTACTCCGCCTTGAGGCGGGGGTCTATCTGGACCCTGTTGACACCCGGGAACACGAAGGGGCCCGGATTGCCGGAAGGCTGGTAGCTGGGGATGCTGACCGCCCTGTTGACCTGGACGGTCCCGGGAGCGGCCGGGAAGGACATCCCGGGAGCCTTGGAGACAGGCTTTACATAATATATAAGACGCGCATCCGCACCGATGACCCTGCGGAGGGTCTTGCGGAGGACGTCGAGGTAGGTCTCCTCTATGTACTCGCGGACGAAATCGGAAGGCACTTCTACGGTAAGTTTCGACCCCTCGAGGCTGATCGGACGGATCTGGGTAAACCAGGTCGCGAACTGCCGCGGGTCGATAATGTCTCCTATAATGCGGAGACAGTTATCCCATACATCAATATGCCTTTCTTTTTCTGTCATCTTTGGATGAGTAACCCGAATTGGGTTGTGCAAAGATGGAGGAAAAAAAAGAGATAAAAAATTTTTTTTGCTATTGGATATTAAATATTTTTTGCTTTTCTAAATGTTTGCCATCCGGCGAAACGTTTAAGTCGCAATTCACTGATACATAGACACTTATGCGAATGCGACAAAAAGCAAATGTGCCTCTCACCTATCTAGAACGGTCTTTCCGTTTTCGGCCTTCACGAAGAAAGAGTCGGGGAAAATTTTCTTGAGTCTCTGGAATTCTTTTTTCGCCTCCGACCTGTCTGTTGAAAACCCGACCAGATAGCGGTTGATTTTCGTCCCTTCGACCATAAAAAATTTCTCTCCTTTGAAAAAAGGATCCCCCTCTTTCATCTTCTTTCCGATGGCGAGAACCTGGGTCCCGTAGACCGTTCCCGACGCAGGCTCCGCCGCCTTGTCCTTACCGCTCTCCGGTGCCTTGTCCTTACCGGACGCCGGGGCCGCCTTGTCCTCCTTCTTGTCGCCTGCTGCAGGCGCGTTCTCCCTGTCGTAGCGCTTCTTGAAGGTCGAGAAGGCGTTGAAAATGCCCTCGGCGATGCCGTCGATCCCCTCCTCGGTCCTCAGGGCGGCGAGGTCGTCGGGATTGGAGATGAAGCCGCACTCGATGAGGACTGCGGGCATAGTCGTCCTCCAAAGGACCCAGAACGGGTCCTGGGAGACTCCCCTGCTGTTTTTGATCGGGCCTCCCCTCATAGCGCGCTCGACATCCTCGGCGAACTCGAGGCTCTGGCCGAGGTGGGCGCTCTGCATGAGCGAGAAGAATATGTAGGACTGCTCGTCCGAAGGGTCGAAACCCTGGTACTTGGTCTTGTAGTCGTCTTCGAGGAAGATCACAGAGTTTTCCCTCTTGCAGAGCTCGAGGTTCTTCGAGAAGAGGTCGTTGCCCTTCTTGGAGGACTGGCCGAGACAGTGGACGGAGAAGCCGTTGGCGGAGGTCCCGGTCCCCGTCGCGTTGATGTGGATGCTGATGAACAGGTCTGCGGACGCGTTGTTAGCCGCGTCGGCCCTGCCGCTGAGGGTCACGTAGGTGTCGTCATCCCTCGTCAGGATGACTTTGACGTCAGGGTAGGCGGCGGTGATTTTCGAAGAGATGCTTTTTGATATGGCGATGGTAAGGTCCTTTTCATAGGTCTTGCCGTCACGGCTGACGCAGCCGGGGTCCTTGCCGCCGTGGCCCGCGTCGATGACGACGGTGGACAGACGGATGGCGTCCGCAGCCCCTGAAGGGACCGCAGCGAGCAGTGAAAAAAATATGGCGAAAATTGTCGCGGACTTTCTCATTTGGGCCGTTTTTTGCTTAAATCTGAAATAAGTAGTAATTTTGCCATTTGCAAAAATAAGGAAAACTCCGTAAAAACCGGACAAGAATAAAGAATTTTTTCAAATATCTGCTCGTACTGCTGGTGCTTATAACGCTGGCGGAACCTTTCGTGTCCGCACAGCGCCAGGGACGGCGCGGAAGGGGCCGCAGGGCCACTCCGACGGCCGTTGACACCACTCTTCAGGAGCTTCCGGATTCGGTCCGTGCAGTGAGGGATTCCATCGCGAGGGCCGACTCGCTCTTCCGCGTGGACTCGCTCTCGCTCCTCAGCAAGAGCTCCCTCGAGCGCCCGGCTTTCTCCACGGCGAAGGACTCCATCATCGAGGTATTCTCCAACGGGCAGAGGAAAATCTACTACTACGGCGACGTCACCGTGACCTACAAGGACATGAAACTCACGGCCGACTACATGGAGTACGACATGAACACAGGCACCGTCTTCGCCAAGGGCACCTGGGACGAGACGACGGACGACTGGAAGGGCCAGCCCGTGATGGAGCAGGGCGGCAAGACCTACAAGATGGAGACCCTGACCTACAACTTCAAGTCCCGCAAGGCCAAGATCCACAACATGGTGACCCAGGAGCAGGACGGCATCCTGCAGGGCAAGCACATAAAGATGCTCGAGGACCAGTCCATCAACATCAAGAACGGTATGTACACCGTCTGCGACCTCGAGCACCCCCACTACTATATGAGGCTGTCCGCCGCGAAAGTCGTGACGAGACCGACGCAGAAGACGGTCTTCGGACCGGCCTGGCCGGTGTTCGAGGACGTTCCCATACCGATAGGACTCCCCTTCGGCTTCATCCCCGAGAAACCGACGCGGGCGACGGGGCTCCTGATGCCGACCTTCGGCGAGGAGACCGCCCGAGGCTTCTTCATCAGGGATGCCGGCGTTTATTTCGTAATCGGCAAGTACTTCGATATATCCCTGACGGGAAGCATCTATACCCTGGGATCGTGGAACATCGATGTCAACTCGCGCTACAAGGTCAACTACAAGTTCAACGGCAACTTCGCGTTCACCTTCTCCAACGACCAGACCGGCGAGCGCGGCTCGACCGACTTCTTCCAGAGCCGCAACTTCTCGCTGCGGTGGTCCCACACCCAGGACGCGAAGTCGCATCCCGGTTCGAGTTTCTCCGCATCCGTCAACTTCTCGTCCCCTTCCAACAGCAAGTACAACTCAAGGAACGTCCAGGAGTCCCTCCAGAACCAGATACACTCCTCAATCTCGTATTCCCACAACTGGAACGGCAAGTTCAACCTCTCCATCAACGCCCTCCACAACCAGAACTCCCGCGACTCCTCCTACACCTTCACCCTCCCGAACGTGACTTTCTCGGTGACCCGTTTCTACCCGTTCAAGAAGAAAAACAGGGTCGGAAAGGAGAAATTCTACGAGAAGTTCTCCCTCGGCTACTCTACATCCCTCCAGAACAGGCTGGGCTTCAAGGTCCGCGACATGCAGGATTTCGTCTATGACGAGAACGGCAACTACGTCATCGACGAAAGCACCGGCTTCCGCAAGAAGGAGCTCGGCGACTCGCTGCTGACCAAGGCACTGGACCATATGTCCACGGGCATGACCCACAACTTCCAGATAGGCCTGCCGAGTTTCACCCTGTTCAAGTACCTCAATTTCACGCCTAGCATATCCTACGGCCAGAACTGGATGTTCTCGGCCGGAGAACAGCACCTGGAGGGGCTGGTCGATGAAGACGGGGTCCCGGTGATGGTCCGGGATGCGGACGGGATGCCGGTCCAGGCGATGAAGGTCGTCTCGGACCCGGGCAAGCCGTTCAACCATTTCGGCATCACCCACACTTATTCGGGCAGCATCTCGATGTCCACGCGGCTCTACGGTATGTTCAATTTCGGCAAGCACCACAAGCTGCAGGCCATCCGGCACGTCATAACGCCGACGATTTCCGCCAACTTCTCTCCGGAAAAGGGCACCCGTTTCAACGGATGGCGGGACCTCGAGGGCTACTACGACGCCCGAGGGACATACCATAAGCCGACACAATATAATATATATTCCATAAGCGGAAACCACAACCTCTCCTCCCCTCCCGGGAAAGGAAAGACCGGAAGCCTCTCGTTCTCTATAGGTAACAACTTCGAGGCGAAGGTCCGTGACCTCCGCGACACGACCGGCAACGGGAACAAGAAGATCAAGCTCATCGACAACCTGTCGCTCTCGGGAAGCTACAATTTCCTTGCGGACTCCCTGAGGCTCAGCAATATAGGCATCACGATGTCCACCTCCATATTCGGTAAGGTGGGCATCAGCGCAAACCTCAATTTCGACCCCTACGCCATCAATGAGAGGGGCCAGAAGATCAACAAGCTGCAGTCGGTGGCGACCAAGGGGCGCTCCTGGATGAGGCTCACCAACGCCAGCGCGTCGGTCTCGTATTCCATCTCCGGAAAGGGCGCGATGAACGGCAACGACGGCCGCAAGGGCGGCGGAGGAGGACTGGAGTCCGCTCCCGCCGACGCGTACCAGCGTATTTATTACCACCCGATCACAGGCGAATATATCCCCGGAGGATATCTCTATTACACCAATCCCAATTCGCCCTGGTCGCTGAACCTCAATTATTCGTTCAACTACAGCCGGTCGTATCAGTACACCAACAACACCCTCGTCAAGAACGACAGGTTCACCCAGACGCTCGGTATTTCCGGCAACGTCAAGATTACCCCGCGCCTGAGCATTCAGGCGACTACGGGCTTTGACCTTATGGCGCTCAAACTCACCACGACGCAGATCAGCGCGACCTACGACCTCCACTGCTTCAACATCTCGGTGTCCTGGGTCCCGACGGGCACATGGCAGTCCTACAGCTTCCGCATAGCGGCCAATGCGGCGGCCCTCGCGGACCTCCTGCGCTTCAAAAAGAGCAGCAGTTTTTGGGATAATTAAAAAATTATTCCTATCTTTGTGCTGCCGGCGAGTCTGCCAGCAGTTTTTTTACATTAAAATAAGCATAAAACCTAATGCCACACAGTCTCTTTGAACTGAATGCGATGACCGAGCAGCAGCTCCGGTCTCTAGCTGAAGAACTTAAAATCAAGAATTTCAAAAAACTCGATATAGAAAACCTCGGCTACGCCATCCTCGACGAGGAGGCCAGCCGCGAGTCGCAGAAACCCACCGCTGAGGACAAGCCCCGCACCAAGCGCGGCCGTCCGAAGAAGGAAGCCCCGGCGAAGCCCTCTGAGGCCGTAAAGGCAGCTGTAGAGGCTGCGCCTGCGGCAGAGGCCGCAGAGCCCAAGAAGCGCGGCCGCAAGGCCAAAGCCAAGGATGCGCCTGCAGAGCCCGCACCGGCGAAGGAAGAAACTCCGGCGCCTGCAGCTGCAGCCGAGCCCGCGCCCAAAAAGCGCGGCCGCAAGGCCAAAGCCGAAAAAGAGGCCGCTCCTGCAGCGAAGCCTGAGGAAGCTGCGACGAAGCCCGCGGAGGCCGCCGCTGAAAAGCCGGCCGCCCAGGAGGAAAAGCCCCGGCAGAACGAGCGCGAGCGCGGAGACCGCCGCCAGCAGCAGGGCCAGAAGCCTGCCCAGCAGCAGGGTCAGCACCCTCAGCAGGAAGGAAGGCCCCAGCAGGGAGACCAGCGCAGGCAGCAGCCCCAGCAGCGCCCCCCTCGCATCGAGTTCGAAGGGACGGTGGAGGCGACCGGCGTCCTCGAAATAATGCCGGACGGCTACGGCTTCCTCCGTTCGTCGGATTACAATTATCTCAATTCCCCGGACGATATCTACGTTTCTGTCAACCAGATCAAATCCGCCGCCCTCAAGACGGGCGACACAGTGACCTGCGAGATCCGTCCTCCCCGCGAAGGAGACAAATACTTCCCTCTCCTCAAGATCAAGTCCGTCAACGGGCGCACTCCGGACTATGTCCGCGACAGGGTTCCGTTCGACTTCCTGACTCCCCTCTTCCCGACCGAGAAGTTCGATCTGCTCGGCCACGGCCACGAGAAGGACATCTCCTGCCGTATCGTCGACATGTTCACCCCTATCGGCAAGGGCCAGCGCGGCCTCATCGTCGCCCAGCCCAAGACCGGTAAGACCATGCTCCTCAAGGCCATAGCGAACGCCATCGCCGACAATCACCCCGAGGTCTACGAGATCGTCCTCCTCATCGACGAGCGCCCTGAGGAAGTCACCGACATGAGCCGCAGCGTCAAGGCCGAGGTCGTCGCTTCGACCTTCGACGAGCCCGCCGAAAGGCACGTAAAGGTGGCCAACATGGTCCTCGAAAAGGCCCGCCGCCTCGTTGAGTGCGGCCACGACGTCGTGATCCTCCTCGACTCCATAACCCGTCTTGCACGCGCGTATAACACCGTTCAACCCGCCTCAGGCAAGGTCCTGACCGGCGGTGTGGACGCCAACGCCCTCCAGAAGCCGAAGCGCTTCTTCGGCGCTGCGCGCAACATCGAGGGCGGCGGCTCGCTCACCATCCTCGCGACGGCCCTCACCGAGACCGGCTCGAAGATGGACGACGTCATCTTCGAAGAGTTCAAGGGCACCGGCAACATGGAGCTCCAGCTCGACCGCAACCTCTCCAACAAGCGCATCTTCCCGGCCGTCAACCTCATCCTTTCGAGCACGCGCCGCGACGACCTCCTCTACGACACCTACACGCTCAACAGGACCTGGATTCTCCGCAAGCTTCTCTCGGATATGAATCCCGTGGAGGCCATGACGTGGATGCAGCAGCACATGGACGAGTTCAAGACCAACAAAGATCTTCTCGACAACATGTCCAAGTTCAGCCGCTTCGACTGATAGTTTAGATAATTAAAGCTAATCAAGTGATAGATAGGATTAACGACACAATTGCAGCGCCCGCAACCATCCCCGGTACGGGCGCTGTGACCATTGTCCGCGTCAGTGGCCCTGACGCGCTGTATGTCGCTGATTCAGTGGTGTCGCTTCGCTCAGGCAAAATCGCCGATTCGCGGGGCTACAGCATCCATTACGGCGAGGTGGCCGGACTGGATGAGGTCCTCGTGTCGGTCTTCCGCGCGCCTCATTCCTACACTGGAGAGGACTCTGTAGAAATCTCCTGCCACGCATCGGAATACATCGCCGCTGAACTGCTCAGGCGCCTCATAGAAGCCGGAGCAAGGGCCGCGGAGCCGGGCGAATTCACCCGCCGCGCCTTTCTCAACGGCAAGATGGATCTCGCCGCTCAGGCAGAAGCCGTTGCCGACATCATCTCATCCAGCGCTGAAGCATCCCACAGGGTGGCTTACGCCCAGCTGAAGGGCGGTTTTTCGAGGGAGCTATCCGCTCTGCGGGACCAGCTCCTCGAGATGGCTTCCCTTCTGGAGCTGGAGCTCGATTTCAGCGAAGAGGATGTTGAATTTGCGAGCCGTGAGCGCCTGAAAGAGCTTCTTGATGAGACTATTAGCCACATAGACAGGCTCAGCGGCTCCTTCCGCACCGGAAACGCCATAAAGAACGGCGTCCCCGTTGCAATAGCCGGGGCCGCGAACACCGGCAAAAGTACGCTTCTCAACGCCCTTCTCGGCGAAGAGCGCGCCATCGTCTCCGACATCGCGGGGACGACCCGCGACACCATCGAAGAGACGCTTACAATCGGCGGTATCCTCTTCCGCTTTGTCGACACCGCCGGTATCCGCCACACCGACGAAACCGTCGAACGGATGGGAATCGACCGGACCTTCGAGGCGATCGGCCGCGCCGAGATTGTCCTCGGCGTCCTCGACAGTTCGCTCGGTCCGGACGAAATCCTGGCCTCGGCCAGGCAGCTCTCCGAGGCCGCCAAAAAGGCCGGATGCCGGCTGATTTTCGTGCTGAATAAGGCCGATTTAGGGCTTAACAAAAATGTTATAATAGAAAACTCTATTGTTTCATTGGTTGAAAATGAGGAGGATATAATTTCGCTCTCCGCGAAGACCGGATACGGCCTCGATTCCCTCCGAAATCGTCTCCAGTCGCTCATCAAAGCCCGTATCGGAGACCCGGAAGCGACCCTCGTCACCAATCTCCGCCACTACGAAGCCCTCGTCGACGCCACCTCGGCGCTCCGCCGCGCCCGCACCTCTCTCGCCTCTTCCCTCCCCTCCGATCTCGTCGCCGAAGACCTCCGCTCCGCCCTCACCTCCCTCTCCGCCATCACCACCGGCGGCCCCATCACCTCCACCGACATCCTCCACACCATCTTCTCCCGCTTCTGCATCGGAAAATAAGTACACCGAAACACCCTCCACACACTCCGTACAAAAGGGCGTAACTCTCACATAATCAACTGAAATATGTTGAAAACTTTTCCCGGTTAGTTTGGTCTAATTCGGGATATTTTTGCTATATTTGAACCACATTTGAACCACGCGTGGTTCAAGGTTGTGGAGGGGGTACGCCAAAGTGCAGAACCTTACACGGATTTACATAGATTTACAAACCTGTACCCAATTGGAGAGGTAAAACCGCATAACCGAGGTCCCAGACCTCATA
>CADAXR010000079.1 GCA_902791945.1 uncultured Bacteroidia bacterium | reverse complement strand
GACCCACCTCTTCCCATTCCGAACAGAGAAGTTAAACTCACCATCGCCGATGGTACTGACCCACCAGTTGGGAGAGTAGGTAGCTGCCGTTCTTCGAGACCCCGGACATCTTCGCGATGTTCGGGGTCTTTTCGTAGAACGGCAGCATCTTCCGATTACCCCACCCCAAACCCCTCCCTCGGGGAGGGGCTCGCCGGCAGAAGCCGTCGTGCGGCTGTCGCCGCCATCGCTTCGCTCAATTTTCGAAGAACGGCAGCACCGTTTGGTGTGGGGTGTTTTTTTGAAATGAGGGAGAAAATGGTTAACTTTGACAAACGGTGTAATTATTTTTTCGAGTTATGAGCGTTAAGAAGATTTTTCTGGTTGCGGCGGTCTTTGCGGCCTCGCTTGCGGTTTTTTCATGCAAGAAGTTCAAGGATAACACTAAAGTTGTTAACGAGAATGTACCGGGGTATGAAATTCTGGCCCTGGAGGATGAGGAGCCGATTAATATGGTGGAATCGTCGGTGGTGGCATACGCCAAGGTTCCGGCGTCAGAGAATCCTGACGTCAGGTTCGGCTTCTTTTTGTCCAATAATCCTTCAATCCCGGCGGGGGGCCGCACGGAGGTGATATGGGAAACCAAAATGCCGACGGATCGTTACGAGTCCGCCTTTAAGTTCACTGCGAGGTTCCGTGATCTCGACTGCACAAAGACTTACTACTATCAGTTCTTCTATGTACTCAATAATGAGTACAGGCTTTCCGAGTCCAGGAGCTTTATCCCCGGGTGCGTCGATCTGGGAGAAGGTCTGAGGTTTGCGGTGTGCAACCTCGGCGCTTCAGACAAGTATGCCTACGGCGGCTATTATGCCTGGGGGGAGACATCGCCCAAAACAGCTTTCACTTCAGCAAATTACGTCGGAAATACGACTTGCGTTGCCGGTAATCTGCATCCTTCATATGATGCTGCAAGTGTTCAGCTCGGTGGCAAATGGCGTATGCCCTCTGCTGATGAACTTCGTAAGCTTTGCGATCAGGCTCTGTTTGACTGGTCCACGGATGCCGGTTGTTTCAAGTTAACCAGCAAAATCAGCGGCTACGAGGGCAGAAGCATTTTTCTTCCGAAGGGCGGTATGGTCAGCGATATTCTTGATTCCTCCGGCACCGGGAACATGGGGAAGGGCAATTCGGTATCTTATATGTCCACTGGACATTCATTACTCGGCGCCAAGGACTGTTGCTACCTTCTGTTCTACTCAGGCTCCGGCCCGATTGTTAAGACTGACTATGCCTACTACGGCTACTCCGTCCGCCCCATCCTGGGCAATTGAGAGCCCGTTTATAATGAAAAAAAGGCAAGCCGAAACCGGTTTGCCTTTTTAAGTGCTCCCTTAGGGGCTCGAACCCTAGACACCCTGATTAAGAGTCAGGTGCTCTACCAACTGAGCTAAGGAAGCGTATTTTCCTTGTGACCCGTTCGGGGCTCGAACCCGAGACCCCCACATTAAAAGTGTGATGCTCTACCAACTGAGCTAACGAGTCCTCCATTTGGGGACTGCAAAGGTAGTGAATATTTTTGAATAATCAAGTTTTTATGAAAAAAAATATAAAAAAATAACGGCCCGAAATGACTTCGGGCCGCATTTTCTTCGAGACTTGACAGATTACTCGGCGGGAGCGATTGCGCCCATGGGGCAAGCGTCTGCGCAAGTGCCGCAGTCGATGCAGATGGCGGCGTCGATGCTGTAGACATCGCCTTCCTTGATTGCGCCTGAAGGGCACTCACCGGCGCAGGTGCCGCATGCGATGCAGGTCTCGGGGGAAATTTTGTAAGCCATAGTTTTTGTATTTATTGTGTTAATGTTCCAAACGGTGCGAATTTACAAAATATCTTTAAATATTCATCCTGTTTTATTAGTTTTGCAGCGTGAGAGTTGAAATTTCCATATTATGCCTGGCCCTGGCGCTTGCCGGAGGCTGCCATATGAGGGCTGCAAGGCAGCCTGAGGAGGCTGTTCCGGAAGAGGATCCCCTGGAGTATTCCGGCGGGGTAGAGGAGGTTGACAGCGCGGCGGCTCCGGCGCTCGAGATGATGGCCGGAGATCCCGTTTCGTCGGAGAATGTGACGGTACCTGTCGCTTCGTCAAAAAAGGGAGTTACGGTTGGAGGCATCGCCGAATTTGACCGCACGGTCCACAATTTCGGCGACATCCTTGTCACTTCCGGCCCGCAGACCTGTACTTTCAAGGTCAAAAACATCTCCGACAAGCCCTTCAGCATCTACGAAGTGGTCTCTTCCTGCGGCTGCACGGAGGCCGTCTGGACGAAGACCCCCGTGGAGCCCGGCGCGAGCGGCAGCATCAAGGCGACCTTCCAGAACGAGGACGGCCCCCTGCCTTTCGACAAGACGCTTACTGTCTATATATCATCTCTTTCAAAGCCCGTCGTGTTGCGCCTTCGCGGCAACGTGAGCGAGACAAAAAAATCCCTGAAGGAGCTCTATCCTGTGACCGTGGGGTCTCTGTCCTTCAAGACAATGCCTCTGAAGGCCGGCAACCTGGAGCAAGGAGAAAGCCGCTCCGACGAGATTCCCGTGGCGAACACCGGCAGCGCGCCGGTAAGCGTCCGTTTCACCGACGTTGCTCCCCAGCTCTCCCTTTCCGTCGAGCCCAATCCCGTCCCGGCCGGATCCACGGCGACCCTCACTTTCACCGTCCGCTCCGACCGCAATCTATGGGGTAAAAACATCTACAACGCTTCCCTGAACGGCAGCCGTATCTCCGTCGAGGCCTTCACGAAGGAGAATTTCGCCTCATGGAGCGATGCCGACAGGAAGGCCGGTTCGCAGCCCGTCTTCGAGACTTCCACCGCCGATTTCGGCGTGGTCGAAGCCGGCACGCCGGTCAAGGTCGAATTTTCTTTCGACAACCGCGGCAAGAGCGAATTCTCCTGCTACAAGGCCGACTGTGATACCCCCGGCGTCACTATAGCCCCGGTTCCGTCACTCGCCCCCGGAGCTAAAGGCTCCTTTGCCGTCACCCTTGACACCTCCAAGCTCCCTAAAGGCGAAGTCACCGCCTATCTGATTCTGACGACCAATTCACCTCTGAGGCCTATAGTTAACCTCTTCGTCGTAGGCGTTATAAAGTAAAAAAAAAGCAGTAAAGGCCGGGACCTTCACTGCTTTTTCTTTTTATCGCCTTTCCGGCTACTCCTTCTCGACGGAGTCGGCGGAAGGTGTCATGACGACCTCGATGAGGTTGCCGGCGGCAAGGACTGACTTGACAGCCGACTGGATCGCTGCGGCGTCGAGTTTCTCGAGCGCAGCCTCGTATTCCTTGTCGTAGTCGAATCCGTACTCGTAGTAGTCCTCGATGTTGCTCCTCCAGTAGGAGTTGGAAATCCTGTTCTCGGGGAGTTTCTTCTTGAGGTTCAGGATGGCGGCAGCCGCCTCTTCTGCGGTCGGGCCGTTCTCGGCCAGTTCCTTGATGCCCTGCTTTGCGAGGTCGCGGAGTTTGCCGCAGACGGAGGGACGGCAGTCGAAGGAGGTCTGGATTATGGCCTGCTCCCTGGGGTACTTCTCTACATCGATCGAGGTGTGGGCGCCGTAGGTGCCACCTTCGTCCTCACGGAGGGAGTTGGTGTAACGGATGTCGAGGATGTAGTCCGCGGCGTCCAGGGCTGCCATGGTGGCGGCATCATAGCTGACGGGGGCGGAGTAGATGTGGATAACGGTGCTCTTGGGGGTCTGCATCGTCGCCTCGAAGACGTTCTCCACGCCTCCCTCGGCAAGATATTCCTTGCGGTCAATCCAGGAAGGGGCTTTCTTGCCCTTCGGGATGGCGCCGATGTATTTCTCGATGAGAGGCTTGATTTCGTCGATGGAGAAATCGCCGACGATGGTCATCTTAAGGCCTGCGGCATCGGAGAACAGCTGCTTGTAAACCCTTCCGAGTGTCTCCACGGATGCTTTTTCGACAATCTCGGGATCCGTAATCCTGCGACGGGGATTGTCGGAGTACATCGTCTTGAACGCTTCCTTCTGGAGTTTGTAGTTGGGCTGGCCCATCATGTTGGGAAGGATGGCGTTGATCTGGTTGATACCGGTGGCGAACTCGTCGGCGTCAAAACGCGGGGCGGTGTAGTAGAGATACGCCAGCTGGAGGGCGATCTCAAGGTCAGCGCCGCGGGTGCTGCCGCTGATGCCGTTCTCAAGCTCGGAGACGAACGGGCGTATCCTGACAGTCTTGCCGGAGAGCATCTTCGAGACCTCCGTGCCGGAGAAGCCGGCGACGCCGGTGTTCGACAGGTAGAGAGAGAAGACGCTCATATCGAAGGAAGCGAGGTCCTCGGTCTCGATGCGGCTCAGACCGCCGTCGCGGTATAGGTTGAAGAGGATCTGGTCCTTGGTGTAGGTCGTCGGGAGGAGGGTTACCTGGACGCCGTTCTTGAGGGTCCATACGGTGGAAGCGTTGATGCCGGCTGCGGTCTTTTTGACCTTGCCGCCCTTGAGCTTGGCGGGATTGAGGAACTCCTTGGCGATGGATGTCGCCTCGTTGGGCCTGATGTCGGAAGCCTTGACCTCGGCTATCGCGGCAAGCAGCTGCTCCTTGGTAGGAGTCGCGATGCCTTCCTTCTCGGGACCGGTGTAGAGGACCACTAGGTTGTTTTCGGTGATCATCTGGGCGGCAACCTGCGAGAGGGTTGCGGAATTGATCTGGCCGAGAATCTGGCTGACTATCATATAGTCGGTCTGGGGATCCATAAACGGATACTTGTCGAAGAAGTTGCGGATGATCGGACGCACGAACTCGGGGTTCTTGCGGGTCTCCGCCTTCTTGACCCTGTTCTCATAGGCGGTCAGGATGTCGGTCTTGGCCCTCTCGATCTCGTCGTCGGTGAAGCCGAAACGCTTCATTTTCTCGAGCTCGGTGTAGAAAGCCTTGAAACCGTCGAGGATGTTGTCCTCGCGGAGTGTTACTTCGCTCATCGTGGCTTCCATGGTCTCGCACATGTTTCCGATGCCGAGATTGGCTCCGATGAACGGAGTGTCGGGCTTGGAGGTGATGTCGTTGAACCTTTCGGCCATCACGTTGGCTATGACGTCCTCCATCAGGCCCTTGGACTTGCCGATGATGGTGGCGTTGTATTCTTCGGGCATAGCATCCTTCTCCCAGATCATCTCGATGGAAGAGGCTGTGGCCTCAGGGTCGGTCAGGATGCCGACGAGGGGCTCCTCGTGGCCGGGAATCATGATGGGCTCCTTGGCCTTCGGGTTCTCCTTGGCGGGGATGTCGGAGAAGATTTCGGCGAGTTTCTTTTCGGTGCGGTCGACGTCGATGTCACCGATTACGATGACTGCCTGGTTACCCGGGTGATACCACGTCTGGTAGAACGATACGAGGCTTTCGGGCTTGAAGGTCTCAAGGTGCTCCTGCAGGCCGATGAGGGTGCAGGATGCCCACTTGGTGTCGCCGTAGTAGTAGGGGAGTTTCTTCTCGTGGAAACGCCAGGCGGCGGTCCTCCTCTGACGGCGCTCCTCGATGATGACTCCGCGCTCCTTGTCGATCTCTTCGGGTGCGCAGGTCACGAAGTGGGAGTAGTCGTGGAGGATGAGAAGGCAGCTGTCCACCACGCTTTCGCGGGCGACGGGGATGTTGTTGAGCATATACTGCGTCTCTTCCCAGCCGGTCGAGGCGTTGATGTTACGGCCGAATTCGGCGCCGATCGAACGGAGATAGTCGAGGATGCCTTTGTCGGGGAAGTTCTTGGTGCCGTTGAAACACATGTGCTCGAGGAAGTGGGCGAGGCCGTCCTGGGAAGGATATTCCTCCTGGATCGCGCCCACGTCTGTCGCGAGGTAAAACTCCGCGCGCTCCGCCGGAAGGGCGTTGTGGCGGATGTAGTAGGTCAGGCCGTTGTCGAGTTTGCCGGTCCTGACGGCGGGGTCGTTGGGGAGCGGGCGCATCATCTGCGCCATCATCTCCTCCTGGCTCTGCGCCATCAGTCCCTGAGCCGCTAAAACCATAGCGGCAGCGAAAATCAAAAATCTTTTCATAACCATATTTTGTTAATACTATAAAGCCGAGGGTGGCACGTTTCATAAACCTTAAAGGCTTATTCAAGCGTAAAGATATAAATAATTTCATATATTTGTAATTATTTAAGAATAATAGAAGGGTGACTCTGGAGGATAACAAGACGGTGGTTTTCAGGACGATTGTGCACTGCGGCGGGGTGAGCGCTGCGGCGCGGGAGCTGGGCGTGAGCCAGCCCGCCGTGAGTCAGGCGCTTGCCGAGCTGGAGTCTTTGCTCGGGACGAAACTGCTGAAAAGGGACAAGAGCGGTATTGAACTGACTGCCGACGGGGCGCTGTTTCTCACCTACGCCGAAAGGGCCGGAGCCCTTTCAAGGGAGGTGGAGGCGCTTTTCGCCCCCGGAGGGGAGCGTGCCGTGACGGTTTCGGCGCCGGCAGACATCGCGGCGGCCATTGTCGCCCCGCTGAAGGCGCGGTATGCCGGAAGGCTGAACATAGAGACTGTACCGGAAGGGGAGGAGGCGGATCTCGTGCTGGTGACTAAGCCCCGGGAAGGGGACATTCTTCTCGGACGACTTTCCGTCGCATTCGCCGCCGCTTCGGGCGACGGCCGGTCGGACTCTTTCCCCGTCTTCGCCAGGGCGTCAGAATCCTTTGCGAAAGGGCCGCTTTTCAATATTGTAATAGGAATACTCGGAGGAAGACTATGAGAGACAGGATAAGACAATATCTCGAGACGCTCGGAAAGGCCGAGATAGCGGATCTCGGTGACATCTTCGGCAAGAGCATCCCTGAGAGGATGCACAAGGCGGAGATGGCTTCCGCCCTGTCCCTCTATATCTCCCGCAATCCCAAAAAGTGGCTCTCGCGCATCCCTGAAAGGGATCTGCTGCTGCTCAAGGATCTTTGTGAAGCGGGCCCCGGCTCGGTCGTCGAGGAGGATTATCCGGATTACCTGACGGCGGTGGAGTACTGCGGCCTCGTCGAGGTGGACGAATCCGACCAGGACGTCCGCCGGCTCTCCCTGAGCGAGGACGTCTATGACTGCATTCTCCCATGGATAGACCGTGCCATAAAGGACGGGGAGACCTCCGGGCGCTTCGAATTCGAGCGCGGCATCCTCGGCGTGACCTCCCTTCTCGGCGTCATCCCTTTCGACACTTTCGTCGATATTATGATAGATTTCTTCGAAGAAATCTTCACCGGAGGGACCGACAGGTTCATCTCCCTTATGAAATCGAGTTCCGTGATGCAGCTTTGCCGCTACACATCCGACAGCGGGGAAGACCTTGTGGTCTCGCCGCTCGTCTCTGACGTCGAGCTCCTGATCGGTTTTCTTCCGGAGAAGAGGGATTTCCGCAAGTTTACGGCCGAGGAAATACTAGAGGCAGGAAGCGCGGCCCCCTGGTTCTCCTTCAGGGTTGACACTCCGGAGGGGGACGCTATCTCAAAGGCCCTTATCGCGGTAGGATATTACCCGTCGGAAGTGCCTGTGCTCCACCACGATATCTGGTACGGCGCACAGTATCCCGACAGGCGCGAATCCCTCTCCGACATCATCCTCTCCATGGTCGATCCGGACAGGGAGACGGCCCTTGCCGAGTCGGCCCTCTCGGCCCTTTCCGCCTATGTGAACATACTTCCCAACTGGTTTCTCGGCGGACTGGCTCCTGCGGAAGCGGGAAGCCTCAAGGTGGAGTACTCCGCCGAGCCCGAAGGGGAAGGCGAAGAATCCTACAAGAGATGGAAAATGCCCGCTCCGACAAAGAGCGAAGGCTACACCGATATTGTCGAAAAAGACAAGGCCCTCGAGGCTCTCTCGGCCTTCATGCCGAACGGATTCCCGTTCGGGATGGCGGTCCCTCACGTAGCCCCGGACGACCCATGTCCTTGCGGAAGCGGCCTCAAATACCGCTACTGCCACGGAAAGATTACCAACTGACACCATGATAGTTTCATCCAGAAGCGCAACCATGCCGAGCTCTCCGATCAGGAAACTCGCCCCCTATGCGGACGCAGCAGTCCGCAACGGCATCCACGTGTACCATCTCAACATCGGGCAGCCCGACATCAGGACTCCTGATGCCGCCCTTGAGGCACTGAAGGGCATTGACAGGAGCATCCTTGAATACAGCCCCTCGCAGGGCGCCCTCAGCCTCCGCGCGAAGATGGTCTCGTACTATGCCGGCTACGGCATCGACCTCAGCCCGGATGAGATTATCATCACGACAGGCGGCTCCGAGGCCATTATGTTCGCCTATATGGCTTGTCTCGACCCCGGCGACGAAATCATAGTGACGGACCCTTCCTACGCCAACTATATGGCTTTCGCCATCAGTTGCGGCGCTGTCGTGAAACCGGTAAAGACTTCCATCGACGACGGTTTCCGTCTTCCTCCCGTCGAGAAGTTCGAAGAGCAGATTACCCCGAAGACCCGCGCCATCCTCATCTGCAACCCCAACAACCCCACCGGATACCTCTACACCCGCGACGAGATGCGCCGCATCCGCGACCTGGTGAAAAAATACAACCTCTACCTCTTCTCTGACGAGGTCTA
>CADAXR010000078.1 GCA_902791945.1 uncultured Bacteroidia bacterium | reverse complement strand
GCAGTTGGCAATAACACCGCCGTTGCCGTACACCCGGATCCCGGCACCGTTGGATGCAGAATTACGGGCAAAGGTGCAGCCTGAAATGGTCCCGGCATCATGGAGCTGGGCACCTCCGCCGCAGTTATTATCTGCTTTGTTAAAAGTGACTTCACAATTCTCTAAAGTGCCGTATACATAGGCTCCTCCACCGTTGTTATTAGAAGTATTCTGAGAGATTTCACAGTCGCGGCAAATGCCCCCGGCGTTGATGCGGATGCCACCTCCTCCGGAGGTCGCCGTATTGTCATGGATGTAGCATTTCTCGATAACGCCGTTCTTCTTGATATAGACACCGGCACCATTCTCTTCCGCCCCGTTGACCCGGCCGGCATTGTTACCATCCAGAACGGTTTTGTTGTCATCGGGATCCGCTTTGGTGAAGGCGGCATCCCAGCCGCCGGAGAGTTGCACGCCGTCCCGCATTTTAAACTGTCCCTTGAAGGTGACGCCTCCCTGCACACGGACGATGGTGCCGGCGGCAGCGCCATCCAGCGCAGCCTGGAGATCTTCTCCGGCCTTGATGTTGATGATGGAGGCTTCACCCGGATTCTGAGGGCCCGAGGGCGTTTCTCCCGTATCTGTCGTATTGTCCCCTGTCTGCTCTTTGCCGGGGTCCTTGCTACAGGACACGGCCACTGCCGGAGCGGAGAGCGCCAGCAGCATCATTAATCTGTAAATCTTTTTCATAATTCTACTGCGTTAATTTACATTTCCCATCCCGGATTCTGGCCCAGTGCCGGGTTGACGACGATGGCATCATACGGCACCGGATAAAGGTACATTTTGTCCTCCCACAGCCGGTCATATTGTTCATTGGTGTTGGCCTTATAAATCAGACGGCCATAATTCTTCCCGGAAAGAAGATATTTGGATCCGATCATGACCTGGTAAGTATTGCTCTGCCAGGATGTCTTCTTGACAAAGGTCACATCTTCATCGCCGTCTCCGTTCAAATCGAGCGGAAGATCCAGCGATGGCACATAGATTCCCTGATATTCCATTGTCATCAGCTCACCTCGCTTCCAGCGGCGGATATCATCGAAGCGTTGGTTCTCTGCTATGAGTTCGACACCCCTTTCGCGCCGGATCTCGAGCAAGACAGGGTCGTCTATATCCGGGAAATAAACCGACTTCAAATAGAAATCGGCAGCGGAGGGCATTTCGGCAGAACGGATTCCTGCCCTGAGACGAAGCGCCTTTATTGTCTTGTCCCAGTCATCCGGGGTGAACTCTCCCAATTCAGCCTTTGCCTCCGCATAGTTGAGAAGCACTTCAGCATAACGGATCCAGGGAATAGCTGTCGTCTGCATCGAACGGGAATCCATAGATACATCCCGCGAGACCCATTTCCGGATTTGGTAACCCGTCGTACATGCCCCGAAGTCCGGGGCATAAACCTTACCGTCACCCCGGACATAACGCCCGCAGCGGATGGTTGCCTCAAGACGAGGATCGCGGCCCGACACTTCATCCTGGAACTCCATCTCATCATATCCCGGCTTATCCGTAAAGCGGCTGCCATCGGCATTGAGATAGGTGTTGATGAACTGGTGGGTCAGTCCCAGGCATTCCCCATAGGAAGGAGAAGTGTAATACCAGTTGGCAGCATGGTAAACCTGCAGGCCTTCGCTGTGAATGATCGCGATGATGGTCTCTTTCTTGTCCGCCTCCTCGGAGACGAACAGGCTGGAATAGTCTTTTGCCAGAGAGAACAAACCGCTCTCCATCACGGCCTCCGCTGCCTCGGCCGCCTCCGAGAGCCATTCATCCGGGGCAGGCACCGCCGTCAGGCCATGATATTTGCGGAAGGTTCCCTCAAAGAGGCAGATACGGGCTTTGAGGGCAAGGGCCACATACCGGTCAATGACGGAGCAGTCGGAATCGGAGAGTTTGCCGCCGTCCCGGGAGCGCAGGTTTTCGCATGCAAAATCAAGATCCTCCAGCACTTTCTTCATAATGAATTCCCGGCTGTCCCGCGCCTTATAGAGATCCGGATCGTCGTATTCCAGCGCCCGGTCATACCAGGGGACATCTCCGAATCGCTTTACTTTATCGAAATAGAATACCGCCCGCATCAGACGCGCCAAGGCGCCGTAATGAGCCCGGGCCTCTGCCGGAATATCAGGATTATCGTAATGGGTGAGGAAATAATTAACATTGCGCAGGCTTCCCCAACTCCAGTTTCCACTGTCTTGCGCCGTATAACTGCCGAGGAAAAATTTCCCGACGGCGATGGGCGCCATATAGTCGCTGATCCTGTCACCATAGAAAATGGTATATGCGGACGGCAACATAGAATAGAAACCGTTGGTATAGAGCTTAAGGTCCGCCTCCGTCTGGAAGGCATTGCTCTCGAAGAGTTTATCCACCGGATTCTGCTCCAGCGTATTGCATCCGAGCGCCAGCAGGGCGGCAAGAAGATAGACGGTCTTTTTCATCGTATCAGAATCCTAAGGTTATACCCAATGAACAGCTTCGGAGCATCGGATAGGCGTTGCCGTCGCCCTTCCCGGTCGCGACTTCCGTATCGGATCCGGAGATGACTTCGGGGTCGATATTTTTCGTAATGCGGTGGATGGGAGACCAGGTCCAGAGATTCTGTCCGGAGAAGAAAACCTGGCACTTGGACATTTTCACCTTTTCCAGCACCTTCTTGGGCAGGTCATAGCCGAAGGTGAGGTTCTTGAGCCGGACATAGGCTGCATTCTGGAGGTAGCGCGTATTGGGCATCCGGAGCACACCGTTGGTAGATGTAGCCAGATAACCGCGCATTCGCGGGAAATAAGCATCGGGCGTCTCTTCCGTCCAATGATTCTCATAAATATGCGTCGGCAGCATATTGTACGGACGGTTGTACATCCCCCAAAAGGCATTACTCTCCACCGAAGGATACCAATCACGATGTCCTACACCTTGGAAGAAAGCCGTCAGGAAGATGCCGTTCCAGGAAACGGAAAGGTTGACGCCGAAACGCCAGCGGGGCGTCGTGTTTCCGATAACCCTGAGGTCGCCATGATCCTCCACCGTACGTTTGCCGTCATTGATCTTGCCGTCTTTACTGAGATCGGCATACTTCATGTCGCCCGGAAGCCAGGTTTTCTGCCCCTGCGACGTCTTCATATAACTTTGGTCGGCCCAGGAGGCGATTTCTTCCTCGCTTTGGAAAAGGCCCACAACCTCGTAGCCCCAGATTTCCCCGACTTTGGCTCCTTTGTAATAGACATTGTCGATAAGGCCATTTGGATTGTTATAGCGCGTGATCTCCGCTTGGGAATCGGACAAGACAAATTTCACGGAATAGTCCATCGGCCGAGGCCACGCAATCCGGTCCTTCCATTCGAGCGAAAGTTCCAAGCCACGGGTTCTGAGATCTGCATAATTACCTTTTGGTGAACTGGTTCCAAGGACGGCCGGAACGATGACACCCGTCGTATACATATTTTCAGTATTGCGTTGGAAGAAGTCCGCATTCATCGTCAGGCGGTTCTCGAGGAAGCCGATGTCGAAACCGATATTATAGGTCCGGGAGCGCTCCCAGGTCAGGTCATCAGGCACCAGTGAGGGCATATACGAATAAAGCGGCAGGGCGCCGTCAATGATCCGGGAGGACTGATGGGTTGCAATGGTCTGGATATATGAATAGGGCGGGATCTGCCCGTTACCGAGTTCACCATAGCTCAGCCGCAGTTTCAGCTCCGAAACCGCTTTCGGTGAGACCTTCCAGAAGCCCTCTTTGGAGACCCGCCATCCGGCCGAAGCCGAAGGAAAGAAGCCCCACATCGAACCCCGCGGGAAGTTGGAGGAAGCGTCATACCGGCCGTTAAGTTCCACCAAATAACGTTCTTTGTAATTGTAATTGAGCCGGCTGAACAGTCCCAGCACCGCCCAGGCATTGCCCCCGCCGGTGAGGAGAAAACTTTCCCCGTTGGCAAGGTTGAAATCCGCAATATTTGGTTTAAGGATGCCATTCCGCTCCATATAATTCGCCACAACCTTCTGGTACTCATAATTGATCCCGGCCATGGCTTTGAAATAATGGCTGTCCCGGAAAGTTCTCTCGTATTCCGCATAGACGTTAGTACCGATGTAATTGGTCTCGTTGAGCTGCTCGCTGAGTTTGTTGGTACCTTCGGATGTCACAACGCCCTGATAGTCACTGTAGCTGACCGGATAAAGAATCCGTTTGTCGCGCGAGAAACGATAACTATAGGTAAAATCCCCGTTGACCCGGAGAGAATTATTCAGGAAAGAAGCCGTCAGATTCACCGTATTCCGCAGGTTGAACTGCGACGAAAGACTCTTGTTGTAGCCGGTCTTGAAGTCCCCCACGGTATAGGCCGCATGCCGGGTTATCGTTCCGTCTGGATTATACATCACAGCCATCGGGAACCCTTGGTCGGCAATGTTGCGCCAGATGCCTTTCTCATAAATGGAAGTCAGCGGATATTTATAGCTCCGCCAAGAAAAATCCACGTTGTCACTCACTTTAAGCCAGGGGAATATCTGGATGTAGCCTTTGCCGCGGAGATTGAACTGATTGAAATCATCGGAATTATACTTGAAAATGCCCCGTTGCCCATAATACCTTCCGGACAAATAATAGCCCACATTGCGGGCGCTGCCGGATAGGGTCAGCGTATGCTCCGTACCCGAGGACACTTTCTTATATAGTTCATCATACCAGTTGGTGCTGCCGTAGTAGAGATATTTCCCGTCTTCTGTCAATGCGACTTTCGGAAGTGAAGGATCATCGTGCCGGCGCTTCAGTTCGGAGAGATAAGTCTCCAGATTGGGCGTGAAGGGAAAGGCATTGTTGACACCGGTCGGATTGGTAACGTAGTCGTTATAGGCATAGTATGCTTCCACAAAACTCTTCGCCCATGTATATCCGTCCCAGATATAATCGTTGTGCTGGGTTTGGGTATAGAATGACACATTGCCCGAATAGGTGACGGATGTCTTTCCTGCAGAAGGGTTCTTGGTGGTGATCAGAACGACACCAAACGGCCCCCGGGCCCCATAGATGGCCGCAGAGGCCGCATCCTTCAGCACGGTCACCGACTCGATATCGCCGGGATTCAGCAGGTCCGGGTCGCCGGGAGCCCCGTCGATCATAATCAGGGTGCTGCCGCCGCCTGCGCCGATGGATGTCGTTCCGCGCACATTATATTCGGAACTCCGGATCGGTTTGCCGTCCGTCATATCGATATTGAGGCTCGGTATCATGCCCTGGAGTCCCCGGGACAGGGACGGCATCGGCAGGTTCTCCATCGCTTCTCCGCCAAGGCTCTCTACACTGCCGGTCAGGTTGACCTTTTTCTGTACGCCATATCCCACTACGACGACTTCTTCCAGCTGGGTGATATCGTCCTCCAGGACAAAGTCCAGCCGGGCTGCAGCCTTTTGGGACACGGTGCGGTATCCAATCAGGAGGGCGTCAATCAGGTCACCTTCGGCGGCCTCCAAACTAAAATTTCCGTCCTGATCGGTTGATGTGCCCTCCGAAGTGCCATGGATCATGATCGTCGCCCCAATAAGCGGTTCTCCACGGGTATCCATTACATGCCCTGACACCTTTGTGCGAGGTTTAACAAGGACTTTGGCCGGTCGGGACTCGGAATGTTGATCCGTATCTTTGCGCGTCAGGATCAGATTGCGGCCTTCCGCACGCGCATCCAAGTCCAATTGTCTGAGGACATGCCTGATCGGCACAGCAGAAGCATGGACGGATACTTTCCGGGACGCACCAATATCCGTGCGCTTGTAAAGGAACATCACCCCTGTCTGTCGCATCATTGCATCGATAACGTCCTCCAGGGCGGTATTATCCATATCGAGGGTCACAGGAGCATCGAGCGGAGAATCCTGCGCCAGTAACGGCATCATCGCCAGACAAAATGCCGTCAAAATAGTCATCAACCGTTTCATTTCCCTGCCTTGAGCAAATAGTAACCGTCTTCCAGCATCACGAGTTGGAAGGAATTGTCGTAGTTGAGCAAGTTCAAGATCCGCTCAACCCCTTCCCCCAACGAAACGGCGCCCGAATAACTTCCTTCCCTGCCGAGCCCCGGATCAACCTCGATGGTAACCTTGAAATATTGCTCCAGTCGGGAGGCAATCCTTCCGAGCGGCTCTCCCCGGAAATACCAGACGCCGGAATTCCAGTCCTGCGCGGTTTCTCCGCGGGATATCTTTTCCACATTCATTCTCCCCGTCGTCTTGTCGTAGATGCATTTCTCACCGGGATGAATCTCAAGACTGTGAACCCGTTTCCCTTCCGGATCCAGCAGGTCCAGAGAAACTTTGCCATCGAGCAGGACAAGGGTAGAAAGGGAATCCGCCTTGAAAGCCTGTACATTGAAGGTAGTTCCGAGGACTTTGACCGATTGATGCGGAGTCCGCACGATGAACGGATGCATAGGATCAGCCACGACCTTGAAAAAAGCCTCTCCGTCCAGCCAGACCGTACGCTCCCGGCTTGCAAATGCAGCTGGGTCATACTGCAACGCGGACGCGGATTTTAAGGTTACAGCCGTTCCATCCGGCAAAGTAACCGATGTCGTCGAACCGGGAAGCGCTTCCACCGCCGTCATGGTTTCAGCCCCGGACCTGCGCAACAGGAATGTCCCGCCTACGCCTATTCCGGCCGCCACGGCCGCCACGGCTGCATAGCGGAGGATTTCACGGATCCGGATGCCGACGAGGGTCCGTCCACCGGTCACAGCCCGGATAAGACCGGCCGCACGGCGGTCCTTTTCAAAAGAAGACATCCCGTCATCCTGCGATGCCATATCTGCCATTTCCTTGAGGCTGAATAGTTCCTCTTTCGCCAAGGGATCGGCCTCAGTCAGAGCATGGAGTTCCTCCATCCCTTCTGCATCCAGGGTCCCGTCAATGTAATCCAGAAACAAGGACTGCTTTCGTTCTTCTGTCATTTCGTATCTATATTATCTTTATCTGAAAGTTCGTTTCGCAATGTCTGTAGTGCTTTGTATAGCTGCGCCTCAACGGTCCGGCGGGATATGCCGTAATATCCCGCTATTTCCACGCTCTTCATCCGCTTCCGATAGTGCATAATAAAAATCTCGCGGCACCGGTCCGGCAGCTGTTCAATCTGCGCTGAAACCGCCTCCAACAGGGCTTCTTGCTCTCCGACAGTACGTCTTGAGGAGAAATCAATCTCTTCCTGCTTCATCAAGTACAAAGCTTCTCCCTCAAAACGCGACACCGCCGCCTGATGTTTAAGCCAGTCCCGGCAGGCATTGCGGACACTACGGTAGAGATAGGCCCTGCGGGTCAGTCCCTCAGGAATGTCCAAGAACGCCCTGGAACTCTGCCAAAGCCGGACGAACACATCCTGCACCAGATCTCCAGCCACATCCTCAGCCACAAAACGGCGGGCATACGACAGAAGCCCAGGAAGGTTCTCCCTGTAGGCCGCTTCGAGCCGATAGAGTTGTTGTGAGGATGTTACCATTTTATTCACTGCAGGGCTGCCAAAAGGATTTGCTCCATTATATCGTAGCCATTACTGTCGGGATGGACACCGTCGCTGTGATACCCGTCCTTGAAGGTGCCGTCTGCATTGGCAAGCGGCGTGTAAAAGTCTATATACCCGTAACCTTTTGCGGAGGCTAAATCTCTGTATGCTTTGTTGGTCTCAATGATCAGTTCCTGCGGGGAAACCGCTCCGCTTTGAGATGCATTGCAAGGCAGAATGGAAGAAATATAAACCTTTGCTCCTGCATCCGCTGCTTTCCGGGCCATCTCTGCCATATTGGATATAGCAGATTCGCTGCTTTCCCAGGTTTGCACACGTGTCAGATCGTTCGTTCCTCCTTCCAGCACGACTACTTTCGGTTTATAATACAGGACACTTCCATCAAAACGCTCCAGCATCTGATCTGTTGTCTGCCCGCTGACCCCGCTGTTGACAATTCCATTATCCGTAAAAAAAGAAGGATGTCCGATACCCTCGGTGTCCCAGCGATCAAAAATACTGTCACCAATCATTACGCACCAAAAACCCTCGGCAGGAACAGGGGGCAGATATTCATATGCTCCTATATCCGGGGCCGCCCCGTTGCGGCGCGGAGCCCCGCCGACATCCAAAACCATAAACCCGAACAGGGCGGTATTTCCCTTGTCAATAAGCATTGTGGCCTTATCTGTCAAATGATAATCCCCTTCGGAAAAGTCTACAAAAATAGGGTCACTTCCTGCAGGTATCTCCTGTAACCCCTTGTTGCGACCATTACCGTTCGGGTCGTAAGATGCGTGCAGACGGAGACCGCCTGCGCGGACAGCATTGTTCATCAACCAGGTATACTGATGGTTGATATACATCTGAACCGCCTCGGATGCATCCTTGCTTTTGGAATAATTACCGTAAAGCAGACAATTTTTGATAGTCCCGTTCTGATTGATGTAGAGGCCCGAAGAATTGCCGCCGTCAGCGGCATCGTAATTCTTGACGATGGTGCAGTTGACAATGGAAGCGATGCCATTGGACAGAATGCCAGAAATGCCCCCGCCGGTTGCCGTATTTCCCTCGACCAACAGGTTGGCTACCTGCGTATTTCCATAGAGGCGTACACCGGCGGCATTCTTTGAAGAATTGCGACGAACGATGCAGTTGAACATCGTCCCATTGGTGTTGCTGGCTGTACTTCCGCCGTGCAACTGGATTCCGCCGCCCACATTGTCGGGAGCCTCATTGTCCTCTATCGTGCAGTATTTTACCAGCCCTTTTGAATACACGCCTCCACCTGCATTCTGTGCAAAGTTGTCGTGAATGCGGCACTGCGTGAGGATACTTCCTTCCGCCGCCCAGACTCCACCACCCTGGGAAGACCCGCCCTCAGACCTGTTATGATGGATGTTGCAGTTCTTCAGCACACCGTTTTTCCGGATATAAGCACCGGCGCCGTTCTCCCCATTTAACTGGCCGCCCGTAATGGTCAGATCCTTCCATGTCGTCACCTCGTCAAAATCGGTTTCCTGGATAAGGACGCGGCCCGTGCTGACAGTCAGGATAGTCTTGTCGCCGCTTCCTTTCACGTCAATCCCTTCAATCATTTTGAATGGGCCCGTAAAGGTACCTTCGGTCAGGAAAAGCGTCTTGATTCCTTCCGGAATATCTGCTAGAATAGCAGACAAGTCCTCCCCCTCCTGCACCTTCAGGACAGTCGGATCATCCTGCTCCTCCGGGATGACAGGTTCCTCCGGATAACCCGGATCCGGTTTATCCGACTGCTCGTCGGGAGGGGTTGGAATTTCTTGACAAGACAAAAAGGACAGCGCCACTGCCGCCCAAAACAATAAGTTTTTCCGCATGATTTGTATCTATGTTGTCGATATCAGTCGTGTTATCTATAATATAGACGACCTATCTGCGAAAATACTTATTATCAAAAAGCAGCAAGACGCTCACTATCGCTGCGACTATACCGCCACGGGCGCCTTGATGCCGGGCCAGGGGTCGTAGCCTTCGAGGGTGAAGTCTTCGTACTTGAAATCAAAGACCGACTTGACGTCCGGGTTGAGGCGCATCACGGGGAGGGGCCTGGGCTCGCGGGAGAGCTGGAGGGCCACCTGCTCGAAATGGTTCTGGTAGATGTGCGTGTCGCCCGTGGTGTGGATGAATTCGCCAGGCTCGAGGCCAGCTGCGCGAAGCCGGGCGATCACATCTGGATAGTAAGGGTTCCTCCAGCTGGATGCTACGTAGATCTTTGCCATAGGTATTGATTGCTTTAGTCCTACAAATTTAATCAATATCAGCAAAAAACGCGTGACGATAAAAGGAAAAAGCGTATATTTGTTATTGGTGTCGGGCCGAAAACCCACGCCAATTGAAATTATTGTTTAACCAGCGTAAGATATCCGGATTGTTTTACCATATTGTTTTACCACTACCGGAAATCAATCCACTTTTTGTCAGGTTGAAGGATGCACGCTGTCAGATGAATGGCCGTTTGATTCTTTGGTAAACATTATTCTACGGCCTTGAGACAGCG
>CADAXR010000077.1 GCA_902791945.1 uncultured Bacteroidia bacterium | reverse complement strand
ATGAAGTTCATCGCCACGGAGACGATGAGGCCGGTCGCCATGAAACGCTTGATGTTGGAGCCGTCGCAGAGGAAGCCGTTGACGAACTTTCCGCAGGCATAGGCCCAGTAGAGGCAGGCGCCGATGAGACCGAGCTGGGTCGCGTTCAGAAGCCCCGCATCGATGAGCGGCTGCTTCATCACGCCCATCGACAGGCGGCAGACGTAGTAAAGCGCATAACCGAAAGTTCCGGCAAGGAAGGTCTGGAACCTCCAGCTCTTGTATTTTCTATCGACTTTATCGGCAGGAACCTTCCTTTCTGAAGGGCTGCTGACCTGGAAATACTTGAAGACTGACATAATTATGCGGTATTAAACATTAAACAGGAAATGCATTATGTCGCCGTCCTGCACAACGTAGTCCTTGCCCTCGACGGCCATCTTGCCGGCGGCTCTCACCGCGGCTTCCGTCTTCAAAGATACGAAATCTTCGTATTTCATCACCTCCGCACGGATGAATCCCTTCTCAAAATCAGTGTGGATCACTCCTGCCGCCTTCGGGGCCTTGTCTCCCTTGCGGATGGTCCAGGCGCGGCACTCGTCCGCCCCGGCCGTAAAGAATGTCTGCAGCCCGAGGAGCGAATAGGCGCTCTGGATGAGCCGTACGACGCCCGACTCCTTGAGCCCGAGCTCCTCTATGAACATCTGACGGTCCTCGTACTCCTCGATCTCAGCTATCTCCGCCTCCGTCTTGGCGGCGAGGATCAGCACGCCGGCATTCTCGTCCTTGACGGCCTCGCGGACGGCATCGACATAGGCGTTGCCGGAGACCGCCGACGCATCGTCAACGTTGCAGACGTAGAGCACAGGCTTGTCCGTAAGAAGGAAAAGGTCGCGGCGCATCTGGTCCTCCTCGGCGTTCTCCGGGACGACCGTCCGGCAGGACTTGCCTGCCGACAGGGCCTCACGGTAGCGTAGAAGGAGCTGAAGAAGTTTCTTCGCATCCTTGTCTCCGCCGGTAGTCGCCTGCTTCTCGACCTTTTTGATCCTGTTCTCGACAGTCTCGAGATCTTTGATCTGAAGCTCCGTGTCCACAACTTCCTTGTCGCGGACCGGGTCCACGCTGCCGTCAACATGAACGACGTTTCCGTCGTCGAAGCAGCGCAGGACGTGGAGAATTGCATCCGTCTCGCGGATATTAGCGAGGAACTGGTTCCCCAGGCCCTCCCCGCGGGAGGCGCCCCTCACGAGGCCGGCGATATCGACGATATCGACCGTCGCGGGGATAGTCCTCTGCGGCTTGCATATTTCGCTGAGCACATCGAGCCGCTTGTCCGGCACCGCAGTCGAGCCGAGGTTCGGCTCTATCGTGCAGAAAGGGAAGTTGGCACTCTGCGCCCGCGAAGAGCTGACGCAGTTAAACAAAGTGGACTTCCCCACATTAGGAAGTCCAACTATGCCGCATTTGAGGGACATATTCTAATAAAATCTTGCCCTGTTGTCCTTGACATCAGCGTCGTCCATCATCACGGGGACGAGCATCTGGGCCTTGCGGGCCGCCATCTGCTCCCTCGCCTGAAGGGCGTCATCCTCGGTGTAGTGGGAAAGCGTCTCGCGGGAAGTCACCTTGAACACATAAGTGCCGAAGTTGCCGGCGACGGGGCCGGTAATCTCCCCTTCCTTCGCAGCGGCCACCGCGCCGATGAACTTAGGATCGTTCTGGCGGGAACCGAGGGTAGCGAAGGAGATGCCGCTCTGCGAGCTCACGCTCGATCCGAGGGCCTCGGCAATCTCATTGAGATCGCTCTTGCCGGCGATCTTCTCAGCGATGTCGGCGGCGTGCTTTGCGGAATACTCATCAGCATAAAGCCTGTTCTTGATGGTCTCGGCGACCTCCTCGACGGGGGCGATGCCTTCCTTGTGGGCGGCCTTGACGGCGACCACGAAGAAGCTGTTGTTGCCCACGGTGATGATGCCGGAGACCTTGCCGGGCTTGTTGTCGAAGGCCCAGCGGGTCACTTCCTTGGCGTGGTCTATGGCGCCGTAGGAATCGGTGCTTTCATAGATGGTCATGGGGTGAGCGTAGGTCGCAGCCACGGCATTAGGAACCTTGGAGAGCGAATCGACCGCGGCGGAGAAGTTCTTGACAGAACCGGCCGCAAGGGTCGAAAGGCGGTTCGCGTGATTGTAGAAGGCGTTGAACGTCTCCTGGCTGGCGACGATCTCCTTCTCGAAGATGGCGGCCTGCTTCAGGGTCGCATTCTCGCCGAAACCGGTAACTTCCAGGATGTAGGCGCCGCCGGGGACGGAGACGGTGTAGGGAACACCCTTCTTCGCCGTGATGACGGACTCGAGGCCTTCGGGAATGTTGTTGTAACGGAAGGTCGTGCCCTGGACGCCGGGCTCCACGGAGCCGGGAGCGCCGTTGAGGACGGCCACGCTCTGGAAGTCGGCACCGCCGCGGAGGGCCTTGACAAGGCTGTCGGCCCTGTGCTGGGCGTTGTCGCCGGAGATCACGATGTAGCGCACGTCAGCGCTCACCGGAAGGCTCCTCGATTCGGTCACCTTGGCTGCAAACAGGGAATTGCCCGAACGGATGACGGGGGAAACCGCACCCGCGCCGTTGCCGGCGACGAAGTCGTCGACCTCGCGGGAGACGCTGCGGAGGTCACCCTCCTTGTACCACGTCGAGGAAAGCTGACGGTCGGAGTTGCGCTGCAGGAAAGCCTTGAGGTTGTCCGAAGAGGCGAACTCCTCCTGGAGGGCCTCGAACTCACCGGTCTGCTTGTCGATGTCGGCGGCGGAAGGAACAACCTGGTACACGACGTACTCGATGTCCCTCGAAGCCTGCTGGCGGAAGAGGTCCTTGTGGGAAGCGTAGTACTTCTTGACGGCCGCGTCGGCGATCACGATGGTCGTGTCCTTCACATAGCTGTGGGGAACCATCACGAAATCGACGTCAGAGGTCACGTTGTTCTCCTCGATGGCCCTGGTCTTCATGAGAGGGTTCTCGAAGTCGGAAGCCGAAAGGATTGCGTTGTACTTGCTGTAATACTGCGCGGTGTAAACTGCGCTCTGGACATAATCCCAGTAGAGCTTCATATTGCCGGAAGCGTCGCTGTCGAGGTTTCCGACGAACTCGGAAAGGGCCTCGGGGGAGAAGGAACCGTCCTCGCCTGCGAACGCAGGGTTGCCGGAGATGATGGGAGACTCGCCGCCGCGGGTGAGCTCGGACATCTCGGCGAGGCCGACATTGATGCCGGCGGCCTGAGCGTTCTTAAGGAAGAGGTGCTTGTCCACGAGAGACTGCCAAGCGGCGTCCCTCACCTGCTTCTGGGCCTCCTCCGAAGAAGCGGAGGAGCCGGTCATCATCTCGTGAAGCTTTCCGAAACGGTCCACTTCCTGCTGGAAATCAGCATAAGAGATTGACTTGCCGGAGATTACACCAACATCGTATTTAGACGAAAGCGACTCGACAGCCTGGATTACCTGGCTCGGGTCGATGATGAACAGCAAGAGCGGGAGGGCGACAAGTATCGAAAGGACGATGCCCCATCCGCGAAGTTTTTCAAGAACTGCCATTTTATCTGAATTTTATCTATTTCTAAAACAAGGGTGCGAAGATAACAATTTTTATCTTATTCTGCTATTTTTTTAACAAAGGACCTATAAAGTTGGCCGTATCTATCCGCACCTCCGTCGAGTCCTGCACCACCACTCCGTAGCTGTCGAACGGCCTGTGGACGATGGAATTGCGCGCCATTTCGTCGGAGCGCATTCCGTATCCCTGCATAAATCCGCTCGGGGAAAACAGCTTCACATAGCAGTCAGTGTAGATTTCCTGGGCTACCTGGTCCCAGTAGAGGGTGTCGGTCTCTATCCTCTCCTCCTTGATGACATTGCGCACCACGACGTGTCCGTAGGCCTTCCATATCTCGCCGGAACCGCCCTTCACCTTCCTGTCGTGCCGCGCCTCGTCCGCGACGATAATCGTCTCGAGATTGCCGTCGGAGGCATATCCGTAGAGGTTGAACCCCTCGGGGAAAAGTTCGTAGTCAAGGGAGTCCGTCTCATACTTTTCCATCGCGCCGGCCTCGACGCGGAGCTTGAGCCGGCCGTTTTCCGTCTGCACGTAGAACATGCTGTCCACCCTCTGGAGGGGCGTCACGGACAGGTCCAGCTTCTCCGCTTCGGAGAGTTTTCCCCTGCACGAATAAACGACGAAAGCAACCGCCGCAGCGGTTGCCATCGTCATCAGTATTTTTGACGGTGTCCTCAAACTATCTTGTCCTGACTGTTGTCGTCGCGGTCATGCCGCCGCAGGATACCGTGTAGGACTGACCGTTCTGGAGGTCATACATGAAGGCGTCTGCCGTTGCAGGATAATAGACGCTGCAGGAGCCGGCCTTGCGGGATGCGTCTTCGGCGAGCGAAGCGTCGGCCGCCTTTGCCTTCATATAGTAGTCGGCGGCAACCCAGTACTTGGCCCTGGAGGTGATCTCGTTTCCGCCGCAGCCGGTGCCCATCCAGATGTCGCCCATCAGCATGTAGGCCTTGCCGTCGTTGCTGTCGGCGAGGGACTCGGCCTTCCTCGCGGCGTCGTAAGCCTTGGCCTTCTGGTTGTTCTTGAGGGCGTAAACGGCCATCTCAAGGTAGTAGTCGGACTTCGTCTGGGCATCCACGTCCTCGAAGTTGATGGCGTCCTGGAGGTACTGGACGGCCTCGGCGTAGTTGTCGCGCGCCGCGTTCAGCTTGTAGAGGAAGTATGCGGACTTATAGGAAGGATCGAGCTTGTGCATCGAGGTCACGGCCTTGAGGTAGAGGTCGTTGTCGAGGCAGTCCTCGGCGGAGCTCATGAGCTTAACGATGCTCGTAACGACGGCGAGGTCGTTAGGGTTCGCCTCGTAGCGGGGCGTGAATATCTTGATGATGTTATCGCAGGAAGCGACTTTGCTCTCGACAAAGATGCTCTGGATGTTGGCAGTCACCTTCTTGTAATCCTCAGCCTCGGCGTCGGTCTTGGGCTCGACCCCGTCGAGGACGGCCGTCAGCCTGTTGTAGTTCTCGATGACCTCGTCGTCGGAGAGTTTGCCTTCCTTGTAGAGGTTGATCGAAGACTGCATGGCGTTGAACAGGATGTTCGGACGCGCCTTGGAGCCGATCTTGCCAATGATGTCAGTCATCTGCTCATAGACGTACTTCTGGTCGGCGCTCTTGTAATTGAGGATGTAGGTACCCTTGTTGTTGAGGATGGTGGGCGCCTGCGACGCTCCCTTGTAAGTAGGGTAGTACTGCAGACGGGTGTCCTGCAGGGAGATGAGCGTATCGACGACCGCGGCGCGCTCGGAAGCGTCCTTGGTCTTCGAGATGACCCTGGTCAGGAGGGTTGAACCCTCGGTGAACATCTTCTGGGCAGCCGTAGGAGGGCATATCGAGAAGGCCTTCCTCCAGTTGGGGATGGCGGAATCATAATTTTTCTGTTTGTAGTACTCCTGGTAGTAGGAGAGATACTTGATGCACTCCGCACTGTCACGGCCATATTTTCCTTGCGCAAAAGCGTCTTTGCCGGCAAAAAGCGTGATGGCGGCGGCAAGCAGGAAGAATACTGACTTTTTCATATCGCTTTGTTTTAATTTATCGTTGGCGCTGTATTTCAAATACCGTGCTAATTACTCATAACGCGGCTTCTGGAACCATATATCAAAGATATTGAATCCGAGATTGAGGCCGAAATAGGTCTCCCTGATCCCTCCGTTCTTCAGGTTTCCGCTCTGGCCTACCTCGGCGCCGAGCGTAAGGCCATTGTAGGCCTTGAAGATCGGCAGGGTGGCACCGAACGTGATGCCCCAGGAGTTGACCGGGCGGTCGTTGAAACGGTAATAGGAAGTCGTATAGTAGGCACCCGCACGGTATGTGCAGCGCTTGTAGTAGTAGCGGATATCGTTCCTCCCCGGGGTGTATTCCGCGCCGAAACGGAAGGAGTGGGCGACGCCGGAGGAGAAGACGTTGTCCTCGTCGATGATGTTGGAGAAGGCGTTGTAGACGCTCGAAGACGTGTTGGAGAAACCGGAGGACTTCCAGTTGGACCTTGCGTAGTCGAACTCGAAGACGAGCATGTCGCCGTAGCGGTACGATGCGCCGACGCCTATCTCGTCGCCGAGGAATATCTTCGCATCTTTGTGGATGCGGTTCTGGTTGAAACGGAGGGTGTCCGTAGAAGTGCCGTCGGAGGCGAAGGAATAGTCGGTCAGGTGTCCCCTCAGCCTCGCCTGCATCCTGTAGGTCGCACCGAGGATGAGAGAGGATCTCTTGCCGATGGGCTGCTCATACTGCAGGCCGAACTTCGCGCCGTGGGCGCGGGCCTGGATGGTGTAGCCGCTCTCCTGGTCCAGCATATTCAAGGCGTCGTAGTCGATGGAAACCTTGCGGCTTATCTTTCCGAAATAGAATATGTACTCGGCACCTATTGACAGGCGCTTCCAGAAAGTCACGCCCGCGCCGGCGAAGACCTGATAGAGGCCGCCGCTGCCCTTTGCCGTCTCGGTGCTGGCGCCCTGGAGGGCGAGCCTGAGGGGATCCGTCGTCGCCGTCGTAAAGTCGTAGCCGACGTTGCTGAACGGGGCTATTCCTATCATCATGGCGGAGGAACGGTACACCGGGAACGAGAGAGCGAAGTCGTTGATGTTAAAAGTGTTGTGGACCGACTTTATGTCTCCCTGGCGGTAGTAGGAGAAGCGGCCGGAGACGGAGAAGTCGGCCATGAAGGACAGGGTATCCCTCGCCGTCACGGAGGCGGGGTTGAGGAAGTTCATGAAACGCTTGTTGCGGGTCGCGATGCCGACGCCTCCCATGGACGCGTTGAAAGCGGAACCCTCACTGCTGAGCATCCCGACTCCATAGACGGAGTACGGGGTGTAGCCGCTGAAGGTGCCGTCGCCATCTGCATAGGCGGCGGCTCCGCCAAGGAGCATCGCTACTGCTAAAACAAGTAATTTTTTCATTCTATCCGTCTGACTCGGCTATCAGGGCAAGACCCATCAGCACAAGGTTGGGAACCACAAATATCGATTTTTTCATCCGTTTTGCAAAATAATTTGCATCGCCGCCGGTGAATACCACCATATCCGAGGGGTTTTCACCGAGGTAGCCCCCGATTTCAAAGATTATGCCCGAGATGACTCCCGCCTCGATCGAACTTTCTATTGAAGTGCCCGTCTGCGGCGCTTCATCCGGGGTGTTGACAAGGGGAAGGCGGCGGGAATAGCGGTTGAGCGCCTTGAACCTGGTCCGGCAGCCGACGGAGATGTTTCCGCCCTTGTAACTGCCAGAAGGGTCGGTGAAATCTATCGTGAGGGTCGTGCCGAAATCGACGAGGGTGACTCCCTTGCCTTTGAAAAGGTAGCCTGCGGCGATGATGGAGGCGGCACGGTCGTAGGAGAGGTACTCCGGAAGGGAGTGGGCCCTCATCACGTCCTTGTGGGACGGATCCAGCAGCAGAAGGGAGTGGCACTCGGCGGCAAGGCCCGCCGCATCCTCGGCCGAAATGTCATAGACGGAGGATATTACCATCTTCTCCGGCTTTTCCTTTTCAGTGAGGGTGTAGATGAATTCGAGGGGTTTTTCTCCCTGGTAACGGAAGGTCTTTCCGAGGGTGATTCCTTCCGCCCAGGCCGCCTTCAGCGCGGTGTTTCCTATCTCTATAAGCAGGTTCATAACTTCTAAATTCCTGCTAATTTATGAAAATATCCTGATATTGCCCAATGCCTTCTCCAGGGAATCCACTCCGCGGGTGACTAGTTTGAGCCTTCCCTCGCTCTGCTTGAATTCGAAACGGGTATTTCCGATGTTGTCGATAATTCTTTTGAAGACGTCGGATTTGTAGTACGGCGACATCTGGTTGGAGATGAAAAACATTATCTGGAGGCCGTTTTTCACTATCGCCTTCTCGAAGCCCAGCTTCGAAGCGGCATTGCGGAGCTTTACGACGTTGAAAAGGTTCACAACCTCCGCCGGAAGGGGGCCGAAACGGTCCTCCAGGGTGGAGGACAGGCGGTCCAGTTCCTTGTCTGAGGACAGCGAGTCGAGCTGCTTGTAAAGCCTTATCTTTTCAGCCGTAATGTCAATGTATCCGTCCGGGATGAGGGCCGGCTGGTCGGTTTCGACGGTGCAGTCCGTGTAGAAACCGTCCGATGAGGCCGCCGTCTCGTAGCCTGTCTCGACCCCCAGTTCCTCCATGGCCTCCGAAAGTATCTTCTGGTAGGTCTCGTAGCCCATGTCGGAGATGAAGCCGCTCTGCTCAGCGCCGAGAAGATTGCCGGCGCCGCGGATATCGAGGTCCTGCATTGCGATGTTGAAGCCGCTGCCGAGATCGGAAAACTCCTCTATGGCCTTGAGGCGGCGGCGGGCATCGTCGGTGATAGAGACGAGAGGCGGGACAATCAGGTAGCAGAACGCCTTCCTATTGGAGCGTCCGACACGGCCGCGAAGCTGGTGGAGGTCGCTGAGGCCTATGTTCTGCGCCTGGCTGATAAGGATGGTGTTGGCGTTCGGGATGTCAAGCCCGTTTTCTATGATGGTTGTGCAGAGGAGAATGTCATATTCTCCCTTTATGAAGTCCAGTACCTTGTTTTCAAGCTGCTTGGACTCCATCTGGCCGTGGGCGATGCAGATTCTTGCATCCGGCACGAGCCTCTGGAGAATCTCTCCTATCGAGGGCAGTTCCTCCACATTGTTGTGGACGAAAAACACCTGTCCGCCGCGGTTTAGTTCATAGTTGAGTATGCCCCGGATGTCGTCCTTATCGAATTTTATAATTTCCGTCTGGACCGGAATCCTGTTCGGCGGAGGGGTGTTTATGATGGAAAGGTCGCGGGCGCCGAGAAGGGAGAACTGCAGGGTCCTCGGAATAGGCGTCGCGGTGAGAGTCAGCGTGTCCACCGACTCTTTAAGAGTACGGAGTTTTTCCTTTGAGGAAACCCCGAATTTCTGCTCCTCGTCGATGATGAGAAGGCCGAGGTCCTTGAAGGAAAATCCGCCTCCGAGCATTTTATGAGTACCTATCACTATGTCCAGTTTGCCGGACGCGAGGCGGTTTTTTATATCTGTTATCTGCTTTGCCGTGCGGAGCCGGCTCACATAGTCTATCGTGCAGGGAAAATCCTTGAGACGTGAGGTAAATGTATTATAGTGCTGCAGGGCGAGGATGGTCGTCGGCACGAGAACTGCGACCTGCTTGTTGTCGGCGACGGCCTTGAACGCCGCCCTTACCGCCACTTCTGTCTTTCCGAATCCAACGTCGCCACAGACGAGCCTGTCCATGGGGCAGGTGTCCTCCATGTCCAGTTTGACGGCCTTCGTGGCCTTCTCCTGATCCGGAGTATCCTCGTACATAAACGACGACTCGAGTTCTTCCTGGAGATATGTGTCCGGCGAGTAGGCGTATCCCTTTGACGCCTTTCTCTTGGCGTAAAGTTGGATCAGGTCCTTCGCTATGTCCTTTACGCGGGATTTGGCGTTGTTCTTCAGGGTCTGCCAGGTCTTCGAGCCGAGCTTGTTGATCTTCGGCTGCTCTCCCTCCCGTGAACGGAAACGGGAAATCTTATGGAGTGAATGCACCGACACAAACACCACGTCGCCGTCCCTGTACATCAGTTTCACCACTTCCTTTACCCTGCCATAGTCGTCCTTCATCTTCACAAGGCCGCCGAAAACCCCGACTCCGTGATCTATGTGGACTATGTAATCGCCAAGACGGAACGAGGCGATGTCGTTGAGGGTCAGCTGCTCCGTCTTTTCGACGGTCCGGCGCAGGCGCACCCTGTGGAAGCGGTCGAATATCCGCGTCGATGAATCCCGCGTGGATATTTTTCCCTGAAACGAGTTCCGGCGACGGGCAGCCGCTTTGCAGCAGTACGGACTTTATCCTTTCGAGCTGGTTCGCCCTTTCCCCGAACACCATGACCTTGTATCCGAGTTCCATCCTCCCCTTGATGTCCGCCGCAAGCAGTTCGAAATTCTTATTGAAAACGGGCTGCGGAGAAATCGCAAATTTCACAGCGTCGGCACCCTGCTCACCGAGAGGAACTTCCAGGAAAACTCTCCTATACCTCTCAGTTTCGCTGAAAAAAGGCTGATCTTTATACATATCGGAAGAATCCAGCCATATCAGGGAAGACGGAGGGAGAGTGTCCAGCAGGGACCTCCCTCCGGCCTCTTCCGAAACGCCGCTTACTATATCGGGATAGATATCAGCCTCGTCGCATTCCTTTACAGAAAGCTGGGTGTTGCAGTCGAAAACGTGGATTTTTTCTATTTCATTTCCGAAGAAGGATACCCTGTAGGGCTGCTCCATGGAAAATGAAAATATATCTATCAGCGATCCCCGGACGGCATACTGTCCGGGCGCCGACACGAAATCGGCCTTTTCGAAATTCTCTTCCCTTAGGCTCTCAATCACTTTGTCAAAGGGAATCCTCATCCCTTTTTCAAGATGAAGCAGCGACTTTCCTATCTTCTCTTCCGAAGGCACTTCCTCATAAAGCGCTTCCGGAAATGTCACTACGAAAACCTGCTCTCCGTTCTTTCCCGCGGCCGCTATCTTTCCAAGCGCCGCCGTCCTCTGGACAAGCAGCGTGGATTTGTAGTTGCTCCTTTCGACGCTTTTTCCCGAGTCCGGAAGGAAAAATACTTTATCGCCTTCTACTATATTATAAAGATCCGCGCTGCAGTATTCCGCAGCCTCTTTTGTTGGAAGTACTATAAGATTTATCCCTTCCGCAGCTGCCTCCGACAACACAAACCACCGTGCAGATAAAAAGAGTCCGCTGCAGAAAACATCCTTTTCCTGCCGCGTTCTCTCCTTCAGTATAGACGCTGTATTTTTACTTATCTGCATTTCTATTTTTTTCATGAAG